>JABBBH010000064.1 GCA_018607525.1 SAR92 clade bacterium | reverse complement strand
GATTTAAATGGTAGCTACGGGTGGACTTGAACCACCGACCCCAGCATTATGAATGCTGTGCTCTAACCAGCTGAGCTACGTAGCCACTAAGATGTTGGAAGCCGTTCCAACTATTGCAGTTACTCTTGGAACGGGCGCGCATTTTCGCTACAGATAGCCTGTTTGTCAAGCCATTCCCCTGTTATATCAGTGATGTTAGGCGATTTTATCGGCGCGATAACTTTTTCTATGAATTTACTTAGGTTTTCTTAGCTATGGCGGTGGCAATGGATCCGCTGACCACCAGTATTGCACCTAAAATAGACAACCCTGTTAGTGGCTCTACAGCCATATCTGAAATAGGCATTAGCTGGGCGATGGCAATGGTGAATAGCGGTGTAATGGCGATGATTGCGCTGACTCTAGAGGCTTCTAAGTGCACCATGGCTTCGGCAAAGCATCCGTAGGCAATGAATGTGTTTAGCCCGCAAAACAGCAATGCGGCCCATTGTAGGCTGTTTAATTGCCCTAATGTAGAGAAGTCGCTGAGGGGAAGAAACACTAGGCTACCTATCCAATAGAGAACCAGCATGGTTTCGGATGATTGGAAGTCATTGAGTAGGAACTTTTGGATAATGGCATAGCCGGTCCAAAAGATGGCTGACAGCATAATAAACAGCAACCCTAGGCCATAGTCGCCAAATTCGATGAGTAACTGGCCTATCTGGCGTTCAAAAAATAGTATTAGTCCTAAGGCAAACCCAATAAAGCCTAGCCATTGAGTGGGGGTAAATTGTTCTTTAAATAACCACAGGCCTGCCAACAACAGCAACATGGGGGCGAGCTGAATCATGACCTGTGTGGCCTCTGCTGAGGTTTTTTCTAGGCCGAGAATATAAAAGCCGTAGTTACCGGTGAGCAGAAGCCCTGCAATTAAGGTCATGAATAATAGTTTGGGTGATTTTAGCTTATGCCCGTTGATGATTTTTTGGGTAATTAGCAGATAGGGAGTGAGCAGTAGGGCGGAGATGAAAAACCGAAAAAAGGTACTGGTGGCGGGCCCGATGGTTGGCACCACTTGGTGTAAAGCCACTGGCAGGGTACCCCACATGGTGGCGGTACCCAGTGCTAGTAGTAGTCCAAGTTTCCAGCGACCACTGAGGGCTTTTAGTTTAGACATTAAAGCGGAAGTGGATCAGGTCGCCGTCTTGTACGATGTATTCTTTGCCTTCGAGTCGCCATTTTCCGGCTTCTTTTGCTCCCTGTTCACCATTACCGGCAATAAAGTCTTCATAGGCTACGACTTCGGCACGAATAAAGCCTTTTTCAAAGTCGGTATGAATCTTACCGGCAGCGTTGGGTGCGGTGGCTCCGATGGGGATGGTCCATGCGCGAACTTCTTTGGGGCCTGCAGTAAAGTAGGTTTGTAGGCCTAGCAGTGAATAGCCGGCGCGAATCACACGGTTTAGACCGGGCTCTTCCATACCAAGTTCTTCGAGGAATTCCATTTTTTCGTCGTCTTCGAGTTCGCTGACTTCGGCTTCTAGTTTGTTACAAATTGGGACAACAATCGCGCCTTCCTGTGCGGCAATTTCTTTGACCGCATCAAGGTAGGGGTTGTTTTCAAAGCCGTCTTCGTCGACATTGGCGATATACATGGTCGGCTTTATAGTTAGCGGATTGAGCTGCTTGAGAACGCTGAGTTCATCATCAGTTAAACCCAGTGAGCGCAATGGTTGCGCTTCGTTTAGATGAGGAATGACCTTCTCTAAAACTACCACTAAGGCTTTGGCATCTTTATCGTTGCCTTTGGCGGCTTTAGCCGATCGCTGAAGGGCTTTTTCGGCGCTTTCTAAATCGGCTAGTGCGAGTTCTGTGTTGATAACGGCTATATCGTCAGCGGGATTTATTTGGCCTTCGACGTGGATCACGTTTTCATCGTCAAAACAGCGTACTACGTGAGCAATAGCGTCGGTTTCGCGAATATTAGCAAGAAACTGGTTACCTAGACCTTCACCTTTTGATGCGCCGGCAACTAGGCCAGCGATATCAACAAATTCCATACTGGTGGGTATTTGTTTTTCGGGCTGAACGATTTCGGAAATCATATCTTGGCGCTGATCGGGTATGGGGACAATGCCCGTGTTGGGTTCGATGGTGCAGAAAGGAAAGTTTTCTGCGCCAATACCTGCTTTGGTCAGGGCGTTGAATAAGGTTGATTTGCCGACATTTGGCAATCCGACGATGCCACAATTAAAACCCATGCTGTTGTCCTTTTTGGCTACTAGTTAGCGCTGTGAAGTTGGTTCATCGCTTGCTCCCATTGACCTTCAACGGCATGGGGCAGGTGATGTAGTGCATCACTGATGCTGTTATCTATAAGTTGCTGATCACCTTTGGAGGCTTTTTTTAATACATAGTCTGCAACTTGGTCTGCATGCCCTGGGTGACCAATTCCAATGCGTAAGCGGGCGAATTCTTTGTTATTGCCGAGGCTTTTTATAATGTCGCGCAAGCCGTTATGACCACCGTGACCGCCCCCTAATTTAAGCCTTGAGCTGCCGGGGCTATGATCGAGTTCGTCATGAGCGACTAGGATATTTTGTGGCTCAATTTGATAAAACTTGGCCATGGCGCTTACTGCCTGTCCACTGCGATTCATATAGGTACTAGGGATTAATAGGCGTACATCTCTACCATTCAGTGTGATGCGCGCAGTTTCGCCAAAGAATTTTGTTTCTGCGCTGAGTGTCGCGCTAACGGAATGTGCGAGTTCTCTAACGAAATCGGCCCCGGCATTATGACGCGTTCGTTGATATTTAGGGCCGGGATTTCCCAGCCCTACAATCATATCTACGGGCGTTTCCAATGTCGGAGCCTTAGGTTAAGCAAGTATGAAGATTACTCTTCGCTTGCTTCCTCTTCGCTACCTGATTCAGATTCTGGTGCATCTGGAGTTTCAGGTGCTGCATCAGAAATCTCTTCAACTTCCTTCGGCTTGTTAACTGCAGCAACGGGAAGATCGTGATCATCACCGTGGCTCAGGGCAACACTTTCAACGCCTTTAGGTAGTTTGATATCAGAGAGGTGAACTGAACCACCAAGTTCTACTTCAGCCATATCAACTTCGATATATTCTGGTAGATCTTTTGGTAGACAGCTAATTTCAATATCCGTCATGCTGCGAGCAATCAAGCCACCACCCAACTTAACGCCAACACATTCTTCTTCATTAATGAAGTGTAATGGTGCTCTTGTTTGTAGCTTGGTAGTTTTGCTAACACGGAAGAAATCCATGTGCATTACGTGGGCTTTAGCGGGATGACGCTGAAGATCTTTAATAATTACATCTTCAGATTTGCCATCGACTTCTAATGAGATAATGTGAGAGTAAAAGGCTTCGTTTTCTAGCGCTTTAGTAATATCTTTTTGAGATAAAGAAATTTGCGCTGGGGCTTTTTTACCACCGTAAACGATAGCGGGTACTTCTCCGGCCAGACGACGCAGGCGGCGGCTCGCACCTTTCCCTGTATCCTCGCGACCTTTCGCGTGTATAGTAAAATCAGTAGACATGGTAGTCTCCTATAATATGCCAAAACAGACCGCGACCAGACCTGTAATGGAGTTAAGTGCCCATAATTGGGCGATAAAATCAGTGCCTGTTATTGTACAAACATGGCGCTGATAGATTCTTCATTGCTAAGGCGTCTTACCGACTCACCTAAGAGCTTGCCTAGCGTTAGTGTGCGGATCTTGCCGCACTTTCTCGCTTCTTCAGTGAGTGGAATACTGTTTGTTACCACTAGCTTGTCGAGGCTTGAATTTGTAATATTGTCGATAGCTTTACCTGAAAGCACTGGGTGAGTTGCGTAGGCAACTACTTTTTCTGCACCAAACTTTTTAAGTGCCTCTGCGGCTTTGCAAAGCGTTCCTGCGGTATCAACGATATCGTCAATTAGCAGACAGGTACGACCTTCAACTTCACCGATGAGGTTCATCACTTCGCTTTCGTTAGCTGAAGGACGACGTTTATCAATAATAGCTAGGTCACAACCGAGTTGTTTTGCCACGGCGCGCGCTCTAACAACACCACCGATATCGGGCGAAACAACCTGTAAATTTTTGTAGTTCTGACGTTGGATATCGTCAAGAAGTACCGGTGCACCGTAAATATTATCTACAGTACAGTTAAAGAAACCTTGAATTTGTTCTGCGTGCAGATCAACGGTCAATACACGATCTACGCCAGCATTGGAAAGCATATCAGCAACGACTTTGGCGCTGATGGGTACGCGCACTGATCGAACGCGACGATCCTGTCGAGCATAACCAAAGTAGGGAACAACGGCAGTAATACGTTCCGCTGATGAACGACGAAGAGCGTCGACCATCAAAATGAGTTCCATTAGGTTGCGATGAGTTGGCTCACAGGTAGGCTGGATAATGAATACATCATGTCCACGAACATTTTCGCGAATTTCAATATTGATTTCACCGTCTGAAAAGGTGCTAACAAGTGAGTCACTTAGTTTTATCCTAAGTGATTTAGCAACTTCGTTTGCGAGTTCTGGATTAGCATTACCGCTAAAGAGCATTAATTTAGACACATCTTCTTCCTGACTTTGCAATTTGAAAGATGGCTGGGGCGGGAGGATTCGAACCTCCGAGTGTCGGGATCAAAACCCGATGCCTTAACCACTTGGCCACGCCCCAGTTATAAATTTTTCAATTGTTTATGCAGAGGGGATTGATTGATTCCCTGTGCTACAAATGAATTCCAACTACTTGGTACCTGTTTATGTACCTGTTTTGCTTCCTCTTCACTATCGAAAGGGCAGAACACACTGGCTCCAGTCCCCGTCATTAGCGGCCTTCCAAAGGGTTTTAGCCAGTCTAATGCCTGTTTTACCTGTGGATAGAGTGTTTCAACCACAGATTGACAGTCATTTCTGTACTGTACCTCCGAAAGGGCGCGTATTTTGATGGCTTGAGCGTTCCTTGTCAATTCACTATTTGAAAAAATTTCCTTTGTGGAGATCTTTATTTTCGGCGTGATAATCAGATACCAATTTTGTTGGCGCTCAACGGGGGTTAAATGCTCGCCAATACCCTCAGCAAATGCGGTCATTCCGTGAATGAAAACGGGTACGTCTGCACCTAGTTTACAGCCAATATTGGCTAGCTGATTGGCGGTTAATCCGCACTGCCATAAATAATTAAGTCCGACTAGGGTGGTGGCTGCATTGCTACTACCGCCACCCAGGCCTGCACCCATGGGTAGTTTTTTATCTAAATCGATATCACAGCCCCATTGGCAGTCTGTGGCTTGTTGCAGGGCTTTGGCCGCTTTGTAGACTAAATTATCCTCAGGCTTTACCTCATCAAGATGGCTGGTGAGGTTAATTTCTGGATTCTTGTTAGCGGTAAAACTGAGTTGATCGCCGTAATCGAGAAGCTGAAATAAGGTTTGTAAATTATGGTAGCCGTCGTCTCTGCGATTAAGAATATACAGAAACAGATTGATTTTTGCGGGTGAGGGCAGGGTAATTGAGATCATTTTACTCGGCCGCCCTGTTATTAGAAAATTGCCAATCAGAAATAACTAGCTTAAAAGATAGCTCGCCCTGTCGGCCAGCTATTTTTTTCGGGGTCCAATAGGGTCCGGTCTGAGAGTAACTTAAAATGCTAATCTGCCATCCGGCCTGTTGAAAATTTTCAAGCTGACCTGTTTGCGCGCGCTGAATATCGGTGGCAGCAGAATGATTGGGGGATATCAGACCTTTGACCCACCAGCTTAGTGCGGTAATAGGTAAGGGGATACCTGTGAGCTGCATGGCCAGCTGCTGTGGGCTAGCGGTAATTAATTGTCCGCCTTTTTGGATCTCAGCTTGATCGCTATCACCTACTACAAAGGCTGTACCAAATCCCAGTGGCCCATTCAGTCTCAGTTGGTATTCTTCACCCTGCTGCTGCCAAAGCATTCGTATTGATTGAGCATCTGTGGCTGTTCGAACGCCGAGCTTTGCGTTGATTTGCCAGATATCGAGTTCGGATAATGAGGGTTTAGCAGATTCAAACCCATCGACATTAATAGCCTGATATTTTGTGGTTGCACAGCCAGATAGAAGCATTATCAGTAATGCGCCTACCCATAACAGAAGATGGTTATTCATTATTCCTGCCTGCCGATACTTAAAATTAATTTTGAATCTAGTGGTTGGGGTTGATGTTAACAGCTATGACTAGAACTGTCCTCTGAGAGCTAAGAGTTTTTATTTATTCTTCAGCAATTTTCCTATTACCGCTCACTCTAGTGTAAAATTGCGCTTTGTCACTCTGATTGTTCTCGGCTTATAGATAACTTTCGCCGTATATCAGAGTCTTAAGATAGTGTTTTAACCTTCTGTTGGGTATGGATATAGTTTGATGGCCTTTGACATCATAGTATTTGGCATTAATCACAAATCGGCTTCGGTAGATTTGCGTGGTCGCGTTGCTTTTGCCCCTGAGACAGTTGTCGAAACGCTGCGCTCTGCTCAAGTCAGTCTTGATTCTAGTGAAATTGCCCTACTTTCTACCTGTAATCGAACAGAAATTTATGCCGCTGGTGAGCTTTCGGATAAACAATTATTAGCTTGGTTAGCAGCAACAAAAGGGCTAGATGTAACCGAAATTGAAAGCTGTTATTACTGCTTGCGCGGCGATGAAGCAATTCGTCATATGATTCGAGTGGCCAGTGGCTTAGATTCATTGGTCATGGGCGAGCCACAAATTTTTGGGCAAATAAAATCCGCTTACTCGGTAGCCCAAAAAGCTGAAACAGTATCAGTGCATCTTAATGCGGCATTTCAGTGGGCCTTTGCGGTAGCGAAACGCGTGAGATCGGAAACCGCAATCGGTAAAAACCCGGTGTCGGTGGCCTATGCATCGGTGAGTCTAGCTGAGCAAATTTTTTCTGATTTAAAAACCGCGCATGTTTTGTTAATTGGTGCCGGTGAAACCATTGAGTTGGTTGCGCGTTATTTGCGTGATAAAAAAATTGGTCAGATTACTGTGGCTAATCGCACGCTGGAGCGGGCGCAAGAGCTGGCAGAAGATTTTTCTGCGGAAGCGATTTTGTTGGCAGACATGCCAGAGCATCTGCATAAAGCCGATATTGTAATTACTTCTACAGCCAGTCAGTTGCCGGTTCTGGGTAAGGGTGCGGTTGAAGCTGCCCTGCAAAAACGTCTTCATAAGCCGATGTTTATGGTCGATATTGCCGTGCCTCGTGACATTGAGCCGCAGGTCGAGGCTTTGGATGACGTTTATCTTTACACGGTTGATGATTTAGAAGAGGTTATTCAGGATAATCTTAAGGCGCGGCAGAGTGCAGCTGATCTTGCTGCGCAGATTGTGGATGAAGAGGTCGACAACTGGTCTTCTAAACAACGTGAGCTAACGGCAGTTGATACTATTAAGGCCTTTAGAGACAGTGTTGAAATGATTCGCGATGCGGAGGTTGAAAAAGCACTGGTTGCCCTAGAGCGCGGACAGGACTCAGCCGAGGTTATAAACACATTGGCGCGCAATCTCACTAATAAGCTCTTGCACAAACCTACCACCAAGTTAAAACAGGCGGGTGAAGAGGGCTGCGAAGAGACTATTAATGTGACACAGGCACTGTTTGGATTGGATAAAAAATAAACTATAAGCTTTCTGCTTTGCTAGTTATTTGAATAAATAGACTTGATAATAAATTATTCTTGACCGCAAATATCTACCCCCCTTTAATAGGGGTAAAATAATCTGGGGATGGACAGTGACTGAAAAAACTAAGCCTGAGGCGAAACCAAAAACAGCTAAGGTTGAAAAAAACAAAGTTGTTAAAAAGGAAAAGCCAACAAGCAAGCCTAAATCTGGCGTGGGCTTTTTTAAGGTTTTGGGTCGCTTGGTCTTTCTATTGTTTTTGGCGGGTATTTCAGTGGCCGGTTGGATCTTTTGGCAAGATTGGCAGCAAAAAACTCAGAACATCACCGCTAATAGTCTGACAATTGGTTCTATCAGTCCCGTGGTAATGGCCAATCAACAGCAGTCTCAGATTTCAGTTAAACAAAGCCTCGAGCAACAGCAAAATATCTTCAATCTTGAAAGTCAGATTCAGAATTTACAGTTAAGAATCAATGCCCAGGGTGCGCGGTTGGTTGAGTTGGGATCAACAACTCGCAGTGATTGGTTATTGGCGGAGGCAGAGTACTTGGCGCGTCTAGCCAAGCAACGATTGCAAACTGAACGCAATACAAAAAGTCCCTTAGCACTACTTGAATCAGTGGATGCCATTCTTCAGCAGATAGACGAGCCTAATCTTATCGAGGTGCGCGGTGCGGTTGCTGCGGATATAACCGCCCTTAGATTAGTCAGTGATATTGATAAGCAGGGCGTCTATGTTGAGTTAAATGCACTGGCGGCCAGCATCAATAAATTGCAGGTAATGGAAGTTGATAAACCTCTAGAGCTTGCAAACCAAATCAAACAGCAGAATACCTCGCAGGAAGTTGGGGTTTTGGATAAATTCCTAGCGGATTTTTCGGGGTTGATAAGAATTCGTGAACGACAGAGCCCCATAGAGCCCATTTTAGAAAGAGCAGAAGAACAGACTGTTCGACAGAATTTACAGATGATGCTTGAGCAGGCTCAACTCGCTTTATTGCGCGAAGAGCAGGTTATTTATCAGCAATCCTTAGTGAAGGCGCAGGAATATCTTCAACGATTTTTTAAAGTTACCGCGTCGGCTGAGGGAATTGGTCAGCGACTTCAGCGGTTAGCAGATACAAATATTATTCAGCAATTGCCCAGCATTCACAGCTCACTGGAAGCAGTGCAAAATTTGTTGGTGGTGCGTCAGCAAAGACTATTAGACAGTAAGCGGTCTGAGCAAGCGGAGTCTCAGCGATGAGGAAAATGCTGCTGATTATTTTGGCCGCATTATTGTTAGGTGCTGCCAGCATCTGGTTGGTCGAGCAGGATCAGGGCTATGTTTTACTGAGTCTGGGTCATACTACAGTTGAAATGAGTTTTTGGTTGGCGGCTATTATTTTTGTGATCAGCAGCCTACTCTTTATTTGGGTGCTTCTTTTATTAAGATGGGTGTTGGGCGCTGGGGGTGTTAAGCAGTGGTGGTATTCAAGGCGAGCCAACAAGCAATCTAATAATATTGCTAAAGGCTTACAGGCCTTTTTGCTTAATGATTGGCAGATGGCTCATAAGGTATTGCATAAGCCATCGTTAAATCAGCCGCTTTCAGGGGTAAGTTTATTATTTTCCGCTAAGGCTGCAGCAAATCATGGGCAGTTGGATGAGGCGCGCTTAATACTGACTCAATTTCGTGATCAGCATCCAGATCAAGCAGATTATGCGAATACTCTGCTGGCTGAATGGTTGATCACATCGGCTGAAATTGACGAAGCCAAGAGCACGCTTTTGGCGCTTACCAATCAATCTAGTCGCTCCTTGCAGCTATTATCCAAAGTCTATAGTTATCAGTCAGATTGGTCTGCGCTGTATGCTTTGTTGCCGCAGATAAAACGTCAGTCTGGGATGGATAAAGACAGGCTAGCAACGCTTCAGGTAGACTGCTACTGCGGTCTGTTGTCCATGCCTGAAAAAGACTTACCAGCCAGTGCGCGAGCAAACAAAGTTCAGGCGGTTTGGTCTGAGATACCGCGAAATCTCCGTCAAGATTCGGCATTGATTTGCGGTTATGTCAGGGCGCTGAGCGCAGCGGATGAGGGGGAAAAGGCGTTATCGATTCTGTCTAAAGCATTAAAAAATCAATGGCAACAGGGGCTGGTAGAAGCCTTTGGAGGGCTTAAGCTCAAGGATGCAACTAAGCAGTTAGCTCAGGGTGAAAATTGGTTGGTTATGCACCCCAAGGATGCAGACCTTTTACTGGCCTTGGGGCGTATCTGCCGGCATATGGGTTTTCTAGGCAAGGCAAAAGACTATTTAAAATCAACCATAGCGATTAGCTCATCGGCCACCGCTTATGCGGAATTAGCTGAGGTGCTTGCGCTTTTGGGTGATAGTACGAGTAGTTCGGAAATCTATCGTCAGGGCCTGCTTGCTTCAGTTGCGGCCAAGTAAAAATCAGCTTAAATTTTATGCCTTTTTAAATCTCTAATTAAGAATCTAGCCGGATGCATAGCCAGGCGAAGTTCTCTTTCTAGGGGTGATATTTCACGATTGATCTCTGCAGCAAGTAATTCTGCTGTTAGCGGCGCATAGCTTAGGCCTCTCGAGCCAAGACCACAATGAATATAGAGATTGGGGAAGTAGTTTCCAAGGCTATCCACTGTGGTGGTAGCATCGCGACGCAGCGCGTCATACTGCTGCTTAAATAGTTCTGCATTGGGCACTGGCCCTACAATAGGTAGGTAGTCATTGGTGGTACCTCTATAGTTTGCCCTGCCGTCAAAACTGTCTTTTTCTGAGTACTGAATGGCCTCGGCTAACCCAGGATCTGTATTTTGCATCATGTGTAAATTGGCGCTGTGATCCTCAGCACGAGTTTGCTTGGAAATAACCCCTTTATTATAGGAAGCTCCGCAGCTTTGTAGGCCGTTGGTTATAGGTGCAATATAGCCTTTGCCGCAAATAACCGTTTTCAAATTACTAGCCGCTTGCTGCTGAGGTAAATGAGTTACCTGCCCACGCAACTGATTCACTGACAAAAACTCAGTTTGTGGAAATTGCTGACATTCATAGGCGGTTGCCAGCACCAGAATATCTGCGCTAGCAATGGCGTTGTCCGATTCATCAATCAGTCGCCACTGTTGGCTATCAGTGCATCGATGAATCTTTTTAATATCTGCACTCGCGAGAGGTATGCATTGTTCTTTTAATAGTTGTTGGCAGACTGCCTGCGGAGGAAGCCAGCCTAACTGAGGAAAAAATAGACCCTGCTGTGCCTGTAATGAAAGTCCGCTTAAATGACATATTTGTGAGTTATCTACAGCGGTAACAAGCCTTTTATGTTGCGCATAACGTTCAGCGATTTGCTCAAGGTTGGTGCGAGATTTTTCGCTATCTGGTAATAAGAGTACACCGCATTGTGAGCCTAAACCCTGATCCCAGTATGGCTTGTAGAATCTGCTGGCCATTGTCATAGCGGTTAAATTAATTCGCGGCAACGCATCATTTTGTTTTGAAAGTTTGGGGTATACCACCGCCTGTAAATTTCCAGAGCCCTCATTGGCAACGGTTTGATGACGATCAATAACAGTCACCCTGTAGCCTCTTTTTGCTAGTGCGCTTGCGGCGGTACAGCCAGCAATACCCGCGCCTAAAACAATCGCAGTTTTGCGCTCTGACTGTTTGGGTTGTTGATCAAGAAACCAATGGGTAACTGATGCTGGGGTATTTAATGGCTGACTTTCAAACTGTCCTTTAAGGGATTCTCTTTTGTCACTAAATCCGCTGACTTTTTGAGTATTAAATCCTACGTTAGACAGCCCTTTTCTAACGGCTGATGCACAGGTAAAGGTGGCAAATGTGGTATTTTCTGCTGACAGTGATGCAATGCTGTTAAATATCTCATCAGACCAAAGTTCTGGGTTTTTAGCTGGAGTAAAGCCATCAAGGAACCAGGCATCAATAGCCTTTTTTTGATGCAGGGCTAATGCACTATCGGGACTTTCAGCAATGCTTGAAAGCATCTGATTGGCGTCACCTAGCATCAATATTAGTTGAATACGCCCCTGAGCTAATTCAATCAAATGAACTCCAGGCGTTAAAATTGGATACTTTTCGAGAAGTTCTTTTGATAAGTCTGAAAATACCGACCAGCTAGCATAAATAGCCTGTAAGTCATCAGCTGAAAGTGGTCTAATTTCAGTGGATATAAATTTTAGCCGCCAATCCCTAGGTGCTGTTTTTAACCAGAGATCACAGGCAGTTAGAAAATTAAGCCCAGTACCAAAGCCCGTCTCACCAATCGAGAAAGTTTTATTTTGTGATGGCAGGCTGTCTAAGCCCTGCCAACGTGAGGATAAATTATTTTGCTGTATAAAAAGGTAGTCAGTTTCTTTTAAGCCATGTTCTGAAAAAGGCTGTTTACTACGATAGTAAAAATCATCAAACTCAGTGCAAAAAGGCGCATTGTCACGCCATTCAATGGTCGCTGTTTTGATGCAGGATAAATCTGAATTAGCCATGAGTGATAAGGTCGAATTCATGCAGTATCTGTTGGCACCATTGGTCTACATAGTCATCTGTTTTTTCAAATTGATTTTCATCATCAAGGGCCAGGCCTAAAAAGAATTTTTTGTCATCAGTCAGTGCTTTTGACTCCTCGAATTCATAGCCTTCATTGGGCCACAGCCCTACAGTAGAAGCACCCTGATTAACCACTTTGGCCCATAGGTAGCCTAGGGCATCTTGGAACCATTGAGGGTAGCCAATTTGATCGCCGAGACCAAACAATGCAACCTGTTTATCGGACAAATCAATATTATCCAGTGCCTGCCAGTGATTTTCCCAGTCTTCCTGAAGCTCACCATAGTCCCAGGTAGGAATGCCCAGAATAAGGTACTCATAGTCCTTAAGCGATGAAATGCAGTCATCGGCAATATTGTGCACATTGATACTAATAGAGGGGAGTTTTTGATGAATAGCATCGCGAATTTTTTCCGCCGCCATCTCGGTATAGCAGGTAGAGCTACCGTAAAAAAGACCAATTGACTCTGACATTAGCTAATGTCCTCGTCGATGTTCTGGCTGCCACTAAAACCCAATTGACGCCATGCTTCATAAGTGACAATAGAAACCGCATTGGAGAGGTTGAGACTGCGGCTATCGGGTTGCATAGGTAGGCGAATCACGCCTTCACCAATACTGGCGCGAACTTCCTCGGGTAAGCCGCGAGTTTCAGGGCCAAATAACAGGCAGTCGCCCGCTTCATAGCGTACCTTTGAAAAGCATTTTTTACCCTTGGTGCTAAGCCCGTAGACCGTTTTAGGTTGCACCTTTTCCAGATAGGCACTCCAGCTTGCATGCACCTGAAGCGATTGAAATTCCAAATAATCCAGACCTGCACGGCGCAATTTTTTATCATCCAAATCAAACCCAATAGGCTCAATTAAATGTAAGTTAAAGCCAGTATTCGCGCACAGGCGAATAATATTGCCGGTGTTGGGTGGGATTTCGGGTTCATACAGAACGATATCGAGCATAATTAATAGTTATTCGCACAGTGATATTTTATGGGACAATAGTATTATTGCATTAAATCATGATGGGATTACAGCGCAGCATGATTTTAGGATCAATGAAGTAAGGAATTTGAAGTGATTGAAATACCAGCTGAGCGTCTAAATGCTGAAATTATGACGGCTATTATCGAAGAATTTATTCTTCGAGAGGGGACCGACTATGGTGCTCAGGAAGTAGATTTTTCCAGCAAGGTGGCGCAGGTAAGGGCGCTTCTTAAGGCTGGTGAGGTGATAATTACCTTTGATCCAAAAACCGAAAACTGTACCCTATTAACTCGACAGCAGTTTCATCGAGAGGTCGAAGCCGCAACACATGCTGAGTCCAAAGCTGACGATGATACCAGTATTTATGAGGACTATTGCCAAGACCAAGGAGGAGTTGAATAGCATGTCGATAAAAAATGTACTCAATTCTGCGCTGGATACTTGGAATCAGTCTATTGAAAGCGCACCTCAACTATTGGTGGCTGTTAGTGGTGGGTTGGACTCTATGTTGCTTCTCACCCTGCTGGCCGAAAGGGTGAATTCTGAGTTAATCACTGCGGTCCATATTAATCATGGCATATCTGATAATGCGGATAATTGGCAGGCGCAGGTTGCCCAGTATTGTCAGCAGTTAGGTGTTGCCTTGGTGGCTGAAAAAGTGACTTTAGTGAATTCCGGCGAGGGTCTAGAGGCAGAGGCTCGCAAGGCTAGGTACGCAGTATTTGAAAGAATTCTAGCGCCCAATGGGCTGCTGTTTCTGGGGCATCATGCTGATGATCAGGCAGAAACGGTACTTTATAGGCTAATGCGAGGTGCTGGTGCTAAGGGGCTATCGGGCATGCCGAATAAAAGAGCCCTAGGTAAGGGTTATTTGGTAAGACCCTTTTTAGAATGTGCTAAATCGGTGCTGGAAAATGAAGCGCAGCGTCGAAATCTTGCATGGATTGAAGACGAAAGTAATTTAGATAACCGATTTGATCGTAATTATTTGCGAAATGCGGTTATTCCACAGATTGCTCAACGTTGGCCTGACTATACTCAAAGCCTGAAGCGAACCGCCGACCTTAACTCAGAATCTGATCAGCTCGCTAAAGAGTTGGCTGTTATTGATTTAGACGCAGTGGATTTAAAGGCAGAGCGGGCTGGCTGGTCAATTTCAATTGACGCCCTATTAATGCTTTCGTCTCTAAGGCAGAAAAACATTCTGCGCTATTGGTCAGAATTACAGGGGCTAATGCCGCCAGGTATAACAATTATTGACGAGGTTCTAGCCTCAGTGCTCAATGCGCGGCAAGATGCCTCTCCAGAGGTTAATTGGCAATCTCAGCGTTGGTCGCGATTTAAAGATCGTCTTTATTTACTTCAGTGCACTGAACAGGAATTTAAGGCCGAACAAATTTTCAGTTGGGATATGCAAAAACAACTAGACTTAGATGATGATAATCATCTGCGAGCAGACAAGCAGATGGGTCAAGGTATTAAGTCCACAGTGAAGCAAGTGGATGTTCGATTTCGTCAGGGGGGTGAGCGCTGTAAGCCGGCGGGACGGGGTCATTCAAATAGTTTGAAAAAGCTTTTATTGGAATATGAATTGGCTCCTTGGTTGCGCCATAGGGTGCCACTCTTTTATGTAGATGAGCAGTTGATTGCCGTGGGAGATTTGTGGGTTTGTGAGGATTGGCTCGCTAGTTCTGATGAAATCGGTCAAATGATTCATTGGCAAGTTGATTCTATGTAGAAGACAGTGGATTGCTATCGGTGTTTGTGGCAAAATAGCCTCCCATCTTAAGGCGGATGGGTCCACGGCTATTATCATAAGTTTTCAAAGCCAATTTACCTTCCAAAGAGACTTTTTTTTAACAATTCTGATCTGTACAGGGTCGCTATGACGCGTTTTATTTTTGTAACTGGTGGTGTGGTTTCATCTTTGGGAAAAGGCATTTCTGCCGCTTCCTTAGGTGCTGTTTTAGAAGCTCGTGGGTTGAGTGTCACTATCCTTAAACTTGACCCCTACCTCAATGTTGACCCGGGTACCATGAGTCCCTATCAGCATGGTGAGGTGTATGTAACTCAAGACGGCGCAGAAACCGATCTTGATCTAGGCCACTATGAGCGGTTTTTGCGTTCCAAAATGACGCAAAATAATAACTTTACCAGCGGTCAGGTATACGAAACGATTTTAAGGCGTGAACGACGCGGTGATTATCTGGGTGGAACAGTTCAGGTGATTCCCCATGTAACCGACGAAATTAAGCGTCGAGTTTATGCCGGTGCCGGTGATCATGATATAGCGGTTGTTGAAATTGGCGGAACGGTGGGAGATATTGAATCTCAACCATTCTTAGAAGCCGTGAGACAGCTGAAAATCGAATTAGGTCATCAGCGCGCACTTTTAATGCACCTAACACTTGTGCCCTATATTGCTTCAGCTGGTGAGACTAAAACTAAACCCACCCAGCATTCTGTTAAAGAAATGCGCTCCATTGGGTTACAGCCAGATGTTCTTCTTTGCCGCTCTGAAGTTGAGCTTGAAGAGGGTCAGCGCAAAAAGATCTCACTATTTACTAGTGTTGAAGAAAAAGCAGTTATCCCGTTAATGGATGCTTCAACTATCTATAAAGTACCGCGCATGCTGCATGAGTGGGGCTTAGATCAGTATGTGTTAGATCGTTTTAATATCAATCAGCCCGTTGCTAATTTGGATGAGTGGGATGCAGTAGTTGATAACCAGCTTAATTCCGAGGGTCAAGTGACCATCGCTATGGTGGGTAAATACATGGAGTTGCTGGATGCCTATAAATCCCTTACTGAGGCATTGATTCACGCGGGAATTCATAATAAAACCCGTGTCAAAATCCAATATATTGATTCTGAAAAACTCGAAGCAGATCCAAGTTTAATTGCTGATGCTGACGCAATTTTAGTGCCGGGTGGTTTTGGTACTCGAGGCACTGAGGGTAAAATTCATGCAGTAAAAACTGCTCGTGAAAATAACATCCCCTATTTGGGCATCTGTCTGGGTATGCAAATTGCGGTAATCGAATACGCGCGCAATGTGTGCGGCATGTCTGGTGCGAATAGTACCGAATTTGATACCGCGACTGATTACCCGGTAGTTGGGCTAATTACCGAATGGATTGATGAGCAGGGTAACAAAGAACAGCGTACCGAAGAATCTGATCTAGGCGGCACAATGCGTCTTGGTTCTCAGGTCTGTCATTTAGTTCCGGGTTCTAAAGCTAGCCAAATTTATGGCGCAGAGCAAATCGAAGAACGTCATCGCCATCGCTTTGAGGTCAATAATAATTTCTTGCCGAAACTACAAGAAGCCGGTCTCGTTATTGGCGGTTTATCGGCAGACAAAACATTGGTTGAAACCGTTGAGCTGTCAGATCATCCCTGGTTCTTCGCCAGTCAGTTCCATCCAGAATTTACCTCAACGCCAAGAGATGGCCACCCCTTATTCCAAGGGTTTGTGGCTGCAGCAACCGCATTTAACAAGGCAAATAAAGGTTAACTATGAGTGCTAAGACAATCCAAGTTGCTTCACTAGATGTCAGTAATGAAAAGCCGATGGTGCTTTTTGGTGGCATGAATGTACTTGAGTCACGCGATATGGCTATGCAGGTCGCTGAGGCCTATGTTGGGGTTACCGAAAAGCTGGGTATCCCTTATGTGTTCAAGGCTTCATTTGATAAAGCAAATCGCTCGTCTATTCACTCATTTCGTGGTCCAGGCTTAGATGAGGGGTTAAAAATCCTTCAGGAAATTAAACAAACATTTAATGTGCCAGTAATTACTGATGTGCATGAAGCTGATCAGGCTGCGCCCACAGCAGAGGTGTGCGATGTTATTCAGCTGCCCGCTTTTTTGGCCAGACAAACTGACTTAGTTGCGGCAATGGCCAAAACTAATGCCGTAATTAATATTAAAAAACCGCAATTCTTAAGCCCTAGTCAGATGGGTAATATCGTCGATAAGTTTCGTGAGTGCGGCAATGAAAAAATCATGCTCTGTGAGCGCGGCGCCTGTTATGGCTACGATAACCTTGTGGTTGATATGCTAGGCTTTAGAACAATGAAGGATGTTAGTGGTGGTCTTCCACTTATCTTTGATGTCACCCATGCACTTCAATGTCGAGAGGCACAGGGTGCAGCTTCAGGCGGACGTCGCCAGCAGGTCGCTGAATTAGGCAGAGCTGCAATAGCACTCGGGATTGCGGGGCTATTTTTAGAAGCGCACCCAAACCCAGATAGTGCCAAGTGTGATGGGCCTAGTGCATTGCCACTAGATAAGTTAGAGCCGTTTCTTAAGCAGATGAAAGCCTTCGACGAGCTAAGCAAGCAGCAACCCGATTTACAGATTTTGTAATAAATAAACTAGATGCAATTAAAAAAGCCTCTGGTTTTATAAACGAACAACCCCAACGTATGGAGTAATTTTTTGATGAGTAATATCGCTGATATTCGCGCCTATGAGATTTTAGACTCGCGTGGCAACCCAACTGTAGAAGCAGATGTGATTTTGGAAAATGGTATTGTGGGTTCTGCCTGCGCACCCTCAGGTGCATCAACCGGGTCAAGAGAAGCTCTTGAACTGCGTGACGGCGATAAAAGTCGCTACCTAGGTAAAGGTGTTTTAAAGGCCGTTAATAATATTAACACCACCATTAAAGATTTATTGGTTGGCGATGATGTGACTGATCAGAAATCTTTGGATCAAAAAATGATCGATGCTGATGGTACTGAAAACAAAGCTGTTCTTGGTGCTAATGCTACGCTTGCAGTTTCACTGGCAGCAGCCAAGGCCGCGGCCAAGCTTAAGCAGGTGCCACTCTATGCGCATATTGGCGATATCAATGGCACCAAAGAATACAGTATGCCTGTGCCTATGATGAATATTATCAATGGTGGCGAACATGCAGACAACAACGTTGATATCCAAGAATTTATGGTTCAGCCAGTATCGGCCAAAAGCTTTTCTGAGGCGCTTCAAGTGGGTGCTGAAATATTCCATGCATTGAAAAAAGTACTGGGCGCCAAGGGTCTTAATACCGCTGTAGGTGATGAGGGTGGTTTTGCACCTAACTTATCTTCTAATGCGGAAGCACTGGCAGTGATTAAAGAAGCTACAGAAGCAGCGGGTTATAAGCTAGGTGAAGATGTCACTCTTGCCCTTGATTGTGCCGCCTCTGAATTCTACAAAGATGGCCAGTACGACCTATCCGGTGAAGGCAAGGTATACAGCTCAGAAGGCTTCAGTGATTTTCTGGCTGAGCTTAGCGAGCAGTATCCCATTATCTCCATTGAAGATGGCTTAGACGAGTCTGATTGGGATGGATGGAAATATCAAACAGAAATCTTGGGCGATAAAATCCAGCTTGTGGGCGATGATTTGTTTGTTACCAACACCAGTATTCTAAGCCGCGGCATTGAAATGGGTGTGGGCAACTCAATCCTTATTAAATTTAATCAAATTGGTACTTTAACTGAGACTTTGGCGGCTATTAATATGGCCAAAGAAGCCGGTTATAGCGTGGTTATTTCTCACCGCTCAGGTGAAACAGAAGATACTACAATTGCTGATTTGGCAGTGGCTACAGCAGCAGGTCAAATTAAGACTGGCTCATTGTGTCGCTCTGATCGGGTTGCAAAATATAATCGCTTGCTCAGAATTGAAGCAGAATTAGGAAATAAGGTTGCGCCTTACAATGGGATTGCTGAATTTAAGTAATCGTCCCGAGTTTGGCGGGTAACAATCTTTTATAGATGGTTAGAATTAGCATGATGCGATGGTTAGTAGTTGTATTGGTTGCTTTGCTTGTGTTGCTACAGATTCGTCTGTGGTTTGGAGAGGGTAGTATCTCCAATAAAATTGCTCTCGATAAGCAGTGGCATCAGCAGAGCGAAATCAACGAAAGCCTCATGCTAAGAAATAGGCTAATTGCACAGGAAGTTGAGAGCTTGAAAACCAATCTCGATTCCTTAGAAGAAAAAGCCAGAAAAGACCTCGGAATGATTAAAGAAGGCGAGGTTTTTTATCTGGTAACGGATAAGAAAAAGCAGTCTAAAGCCGATAAAAAAGAGCCATAAGTTGCTATGACTAAGTCCATACCAAAAATTTGGGCAATCCTTCCTGCTGCGGGTGCAGGTAAGCGTTTCTCAACGCAGAAGCCCAAACAGTTTTTTGAGCTCAATGGGCAGCTAGTGGCCGAACATAGCCTACGTCGACTCAAAGCAGTCCCACAAATTGAAACAATCATTATCCCCTGCGATATTGACACCGTCTGGTGGTCACAGGTCCCATCCATTTCGCAATCAAATGTAAAACAGGTTAAGGGTGGCGAACAGCGGGCGCACTCAGTACTCAATGGCCTGTTAAGCTTAGATCAAGTGGCCTCAGATGATGATTGGGTGCTGGTGCATGATATTGCCCGGCCCTGCATAACCCCTGCTGATATTAACAAGCTGATTAATGCAGTAGAGCATCACTCAGCGGGCGGAATTCTAACCGCTAGCGTCAATGAAACCCTTAAAAAAGTGAGCTCAGATCAGCAGATTGAGGCGACGATTGATCGCGCCCAATACCGCATGGCGCAGACCCCTCAAATATTCAAATTTAGTCTGTTAAAAGCAGCAATTGAAAGCTGCCTGCAGGCGGGTATCACGCCCACCGATGAGGCTTTTGCTATAGAGCATGCAGGGTTACCGGTATTAGCTGTTGAGGGTCGTCAAGATAATATAAAGATTACCCGTTATGAAGATTTAGCCATCGCTTCGGCGATTTTAAACAGTCAGGAGTCTTAATATGCGCATTGGTCACGGATTTGATGTTCATGCCTTTGGTGAAGGGGATCATATAATTTTGGGCGGGATAACAATTCCCTATCAGCACAGTCTTATAGCCCATTCGGATGGCGATGTTTTAATTCATGCGCTAATTGATTCATTATTAGGTGCCTTGGCATTGGGCGATATCGGCCATCATTTTCCTGATACCGACCCAAAATACAAAGGTTGCAGTAGCAGAGACTTACTAAAAGAAGTTGCGGCCTTAGTCCGCAAACAAGCCTATCAGCTAACTAATACCGACATCACTATAGTTGCTGAGGCCCCCAAAATGGCATCGCATCTAGAGGCTATGCGCAATAATCTAGTACAGGATTTAGGCTGTTGTTTAGATCAGATAAATATAAAAGCCACCACAACTGAAAAACTCGGTTTTACGGGTCGTGGTGAAGGTATCGCCTGTCATGCGATATCCCTATTACAAAAGGTCGAGGCATAGCAATTAAAACGCCAGACTGTTTTGACTTTAATCGACTCGCTAGGATACATGGTAATGCTTTGGGTAAGGCGACCTTTCGCCAGTGCCCTGAAGATTTTAATGTTCATGAAATTGTTGATTTTGAGCCCTCAGGTGAGGGTGAGCATCTTCTAGTCCATATTCATAAAAGAGATCAAAATACCCAATGGGTTTGCGGGCTATTAGCTGAATTAGCCAATATCAATCGTCGTGATATCGGTTTTTGCGGGCTGAAAGACCGTTTCGCTATTGCTACTCAATGGTTTAGCTTGCACCTTCCGGGAAAAGATATTGATCTCAGTCAGTTGCAACATGATGATTTTAAAATTTTATCCAGTGGTCGCCATAATAAAAAGTTAAGAAGAGGCGATCATGTGGGCAATCGGTTTTCGATTCGGTTGCGAGATTTTGATATTGATTTCGAACAGCTCAGTCAACGTCTGAACAGTATTCAACAACAGGGCGTGCCCAATTATTTCGCAGAGCAACGATTTGGCTGGGATGCTAATAACTTAGTCAAGGCTCAGCAACTAATTGTCGATGGAAGATTAAAGGGTAATCGGCAGGGAACAGGGATGTACTTATCCGCAGCAAGATCATGGTTATTTAACTTACTTTTAGATCAGTATTTATTACTTGGCAATAACAGTGTTGAGGATACAGGTGCGCTCTGGGGCAGAGGTAGATCAGCAACCGGTGAAAGTTTTCATGAGACAGAGCGTCAGGTACTCGAACCCTGGGCAGACTGGTGTCATGCTATGGAGCATGCGGGTCTTAAACAACAGCGACGCGCCTTTATATTAAAACCCTCCGCATTAACTTATCAGCAAGTACAAGAGGGTCAATTTGAGCTAAACTTTGAATTACCCGCGGGTTCATATGCCACGGCTATTTTAAGAGAAATTGCACAATTAATTCGCCCCGAATTCAAAAGCCTATGATATATTTAATAGTTAATTTAAAGCGAACTGAAAAGCACATGATTTTTGTTAGGAGCACTGGGTGAATTCGATTGATTTTGCTGGGATTGGCATGACTTCTCAGCGCACAAGAGAGCGATTAATTAAGCGTCTTGAAGAGCAGGGCATTAGTAATCAAGCTGTTTTGGATGTGATAAAACGAACCCCTCGACATCTTTTTCTTGATGAAGCTCTAGCCCATCGCGCCTACGAAGACACTGCACTGCCTATTGGCTTTTCTCAGACTCTTTCTCAGCCCTACATTGTTGCTAGAATGACTGAAATACTGCTTAGTGCCGGTCCCATGCGTCGCGTACTAGAGATTGGAACCGGTTCTGGTTACCAAACCACCATATTGGCCCAGCTCGTTGATAATGTTTATTCAGTAGAGCGAATCGAACCGCTACTAAAGAAAGCTCAGCAGCGTTTTAAAGCCTTTGGTTTAAATAACGTTTATGCTTCATTATCTGATGGTGCTTTTGGCTGTCAGCAAAATGCACCCTATGACGGCATTATTTCAACGGCTGCGCCTCAATCAATACCAGAGCATTTGCTGAGGCAGTTAGCCCCTAATGGGACACTGGTGATTCCAGTAGGTAATGGTGCCTCGCAAAGCTTGAGTGTCATTAAACGAATGGGTGCCTCCAGCGAATACGATGAAGAGATTGTTGAAAAAGTAAAATTTGTACCCCTATTAAGTGGTGTCATACACTAGGCATCTACGCCAACAGATACAGAGATTTGATGCATGAAATCAATTCACAGTCAGTTGCTTTTGTTTTTGCGCGGTGTCGCTATGGGCGCAGTGGATCTTGTGCCCGGTGTTTCTGCAGGAACCATTGCGTTGGTCACTGGTATCTATGGCGATTTAATTAATGCCATTAAATCCTTTAACTTCACGGCGTTAAAAATTCTCAAAAATGATGGAATAGTTGCCGCATGGCAACATATCAATGGACAGTTTTTATTCATTTTATTGTCAGGCATTCTTTTTAGCCTATTTACCTTTGCTGGTCTGATGCGCTTTTTACTAGCGACATTTCCGTTGCAGCTTTGGTGTTTTTTTATGGGCTTAATTATTTCATCGGTGATTTATTTATTGCGACAAAATCCACCCTCAAAGCCCTATCTTATTGGTCTGCTCGTAATGGGTATTTTGGTTGCTTCTGCGTTTTCAGTTATGCCCTCAGCCATTCTTGGCACTGGCTATGTGAGCATATTTATCGCTGGTAGTATTGCCCTCTGTGCGATGATCTTGCCGGGTATTTCAGGATCATTTATCTTAGTGTTGTTGGGGTTGTATCCGATGTTTATCGATGCCCTAGCCAGCTTCCATATGGATTTTTTAATAGTATTTGCCATGGGTGGCATTGTTGGTCTTATGCTATTAAGTCGCATTCTTTCATGGTTAATGAGCCACTATAAAGCGGCGGTTATAGCCACTATGAGCGGTTTCCTTTTGGGCAGTTTATCGATCATTTGGCCGTGGAAAAATATTGCGACCACAGTGATAAGCTCCGAAAATCAATTGGCTGTGGGGGCGCAAAATATATTGCCCCAGAATTATCTAGCCACTGTGGGTCAAGAGCCGTACCTGCTTTCTTCAAGTGTGGCATTTGTAGTGGGCCTGTTGGTGGTGTTATTAATTGAAAGACTGGCTTATCGCTCAGGGCTCAATCAAGAGCAGGGTGCGTAAACATGCGATTTTGCATTTTTATAATACTGTTAATAAGTCTGTTCACCAGTCAGCTTAGCCTCAGCTATAATGCGCCGATCGTTGATCTTGAGCAGCCTCCCACACAGTCGATAAAGACCCACCTTGTTGAGCAGGGTGAGTCGCTATATTCGATTGCCTGGCGCTATGATCTTAATGTTACACAACTGGCTAAAATTAATGGCTTAAGCACCTCTTATCGGTTGCGTCGTGGACAGCTGTTAAATATCGATAAAAATGCCGTTGCTAAAATAAAGCCAAAGTCGTCAGCTACGGCAAAAATCATAAAAACAGCCAAAAAAATCATCAAAAATGACGATAATAAAAAAAATTCACAAGTAAAAAAAACCCTTTCAACGCTTAATAATCAGGCGCTTAAATGGCGCAATCCGGTAAATGGAAAAGTGACTGAAACCTTTAATCCAAAAGACTTACGCAAGGGTATCGAGTACAAAGCCAAGCCAGGGGTGGGGGTTGTGCCCGCCGCACGTGGGGTTGTCGTTTATGCAGGAGACGGTTTGCGTGATTACGGAAAACTGGTTATCATCAAGCATTCAGATTACTTATTAAGTGCCTACGGCCATAACCAGAAGTTACTGGTTTCCGAAGGTCAGGTAGTCGATGAAAGTGATATTATCTCAAAATTAGGATCCACTGGAAGGCTCTATTTTGAAATAAGAAAGAACGGTAAACCGGTTAACCCAATGGCTTACATTAACTAAGCTGTTTCCAAAATACTGCATTTTCTTTTTTTCAAATACCTAATAATGAGTTAAGAATAAGGACGTTCTGGCAAGTCTAACTTGTCTTATGGAGTTATAAACATGCAAAGGAGTTGCGCGTTATGGAAAAGCTATCTGTAGTTGATCAAAAATCTAATCACCCACCAGAATCATGTGCGATAGATGCCACCAGTCTTTACCTAAAAGAGATTGGTCGATCCCCCCTGTTGTCCGCGAAAGAAGAAGTTCACTATGCTACTAAGTTTCAAGAGGGTGATGAGTCTGCTCGTCATCGAATGATTGAAAGTAATTTACGCCTAGTGGTAAAAATTGCACGTTTTTATTTAAATAGAGGTCTAGATTTCCTCGACCTTATTGAAGAAGGAAACTTCGGCCTTATGCGAGCGGTTGAAAAGTTTGATCCCAGTAGAGGATTTCGCTTTTCAACCTATGCAACTTGGTGGATAAGACAAACCATCGAGAGAGCGCTAATGAATCAGACGCGAACCATTAGGTTGCCTGTTCATGTGGTAAAAGAACTCAATATCTATCGAAGAGTATCTCGCAAACTGGCTCAATCACTCGACCACACCCCAACCTATGAGGAAATTGCCAAAGAAGCTGGCAAGCCTGCGGATACAGTTAATCGTATTCTTGAGTTAAATGACTCGGTCTGCTCATTAGATATCCCAGTGGGCGATAACGAAAAATCCTTTGGAGATACAATTGCTGATCATAAATCTCTGTGCCCAGAGTTAGTCACTGGGAATGAAAATTTGATTGCTAAGCTCAATGATTGGCTCGATGAACTTCCCGACAAGCAAAGAGAGGTGGTTATTAGACGCTTTGGGTTATTAAATCACTCACAGGAAACTCTTGATCAAGTGGGGCGTGAAGTGGGTCTTACTCGAGAGCGGGTAAGACAAATTCAGATTGATGCTCTGCGAAGATTGAATGATATTCTCAAGAAAAATGGTCTCTCAAGTGACATTATTTTTTCCGATCAAAATGAGATCCCTGATTAATCAAACCCCATAAACACAAAAACCCGACATAAGTCGGGTTTTTGTCGGGCAAACCTAGTCTCTTAGAGGGCTAGGTAACGCTCTCGTGATGCCATAACTTCAGCTTTAGCGGCTTCAGCATTGTCCCAACCATCAACCTTCACCCACTTACCAGGCTCAAGCGCCTTGTAGTTTTCGAAGTAGTGAGCGATTTGTTGAATTAATAGCTGATCAAGATCACCAATTTCATTAACGTGATCATAGATGCGAGTTAATTTGCTATGAGGTACAGCAAGTAGCTTGGCATCAATACCAGATTCATCACTCATTTTAAGTACGCCAACTACGCGACTACGAATAACAGAACCTGGAATTACAGGGTATGGTGTTACTACTAAAACGTCTAAAGGGTCACCATCTTCAGATAATGTTTGAGGAACATAGCCGTAGTTTGCTGGGTAGAACATCGGCGTAGCAACAAAGCGATCAACAAAAATAGCATCACTGTCTTTGTCGACTTCATATTTAATTGGATCGTGATTTGCGGGAATTTCGATGATCACATTGATATCGTTAGGCAGATCTTTACCTGCAGGAATGTCGTTATAGCTCATTGTTAAATCCATTGATAGCGTTCAGAAAGTTTGCGGATTATACCAGTCAGCTACAATTTGACTAGTCCCATATCAAGGGTTTTTAAATGTTCAGTAAAAAACCAGTCAAAGTTTAAACTTAGTCAATCATTTTACTTATGTATAAAACCCCGTCAGGCGGCTATAATTTATTGGCTTAAGCGAGAGATAACAGGATCTGTAGCGACGACCTAGTCGTATTAACCACACAGACTAATTGTCTGGCTATTAATTTCCTATAAAGGAATATGATGAATACAAATGTAAAAATTGCGCTAATAATCATCCTAGCAACCCTTGTGTGGTTAGGCAGTGGATTATTTGCCAATGAAGATGCCTCAAATTTAAATCAACCCAACTTATCTGATACCAAGGTTTCTGTGAACCATTTTGCCCTGCAAGATTTTGTGCCGTTGCTTGCGTTTAATAGTCACACCCAGCCTAACAGAGTGGTCAACTTAAAAGCACAGATAGCCGGTACTGTTGAATCAGTTCCCGGTCAACGTGGCGCCCTGGTTGAAAAAAACCAAAATATCTGTGTTATTGAAGCAGAGGAAAGGCCTCAGCGATTGAGGCAAGCTAAGGCGAAGCTAGAGCAGGCACAAATTGCCTACTCAGGTGCACAGCAGTTGCAAACTGCAGGATACCAATCAGATTTTGCCATTGCGCAGGCAAAAGCCAATCTAGAAGTTGCAAAGCTAGAACTGACTTTAAGCCAAAATGAAGTCGATAGTTTAAATGTTAAGGCGCCATTTTCAGGCATAGTTGAAGAGCGGCCTGTTGAAGTGGGTGATTTTTTAACATCCGGACAGCCCTGTGCCAAACTGGTCGAGCTAAGCCCAATCAAAGTGGTAGCAGAGGTCTCAGAGTCAGATGTGGTCAATTTACAAATAGGTGATAAGGCCAGCGCATTATTTGATGATTATGCATCAAAAAGTGCGGTTATTTCTTACATTGCCCATCAAGCTAACCCTGTCACGCGCTCATACCGAGTAGAAGCGGTGGTGGAAAATACTGATTTGCAACTTAGGTCAGGGGTATCTGGTCAATTACAGCTTCGCATGGACAGTCTTAAGGCGCATCTCATTCCAGCGAGCTTGATTCTTTTGGATGCCGAGGGGCAGACAATGGTAAGAGCAGTTAATCAAGAAAATCTTGTCACTCAGCACAGAGTTATCGTTGTAGGTGAGGCAGAAAAAGGTCTTTGGGTCAGCGGTCTACCTGCAATGATTGATTTGATTACAGTGGGTCAAAATTACGTCACTCAAGGGGAAAGGGTAGAAACTTTTCTCTCAAAAAATACCCCTTAGCAGGTTAAAAAAAATATCGTATGGGATTCTTTAAAGCCGTTGTAAGTCGCTCGCGAGCAACTCTATCTTTGATGCTGTTGTTTTTATTGGCAGGGATAATGTCGCGCGCGACGATGCCTGTCGAAGTCAATCCAAATGTCACCGTTCCCGCAGCCATTATCATGGTGCGACATGAGGGAATTTCTCCTGAAGATGGAGCCAGACTATTAATTCGACCCATTGAGACCGAGTTAAAGACTTTGGATGGTCTTGAGGAAATGATCGCTACCGCGCGTGAAAGTACTGCCTATGTTTTCGTGAGATTTGATATCAACTTAGATATAGATACTGTGATTGCAGATGTAAGAGAGTCAGTGGATCGAGCCAAGGCAAAGTTTCCTGAAGAAACCAAAGAACCGATTGTAAGGGCAATTAGTCCAAGCCCTGAGCCCGATGTGGTTGTTACTTTCACAGGAAATACAGTGGATGAACGAGATCTATTTAAAGCCGCTAAATTTTTTCAGCGAAAGATTGAGGGTCTGAGTCAGGTACTTGAAACCAACCTTTCTGGGCATCGCGATGAGGTTGTCGAGGTTGTTTTAAACCCCAGTAAATTAGATCTCTACAATATTAATACCATGGAGCTCTTTCAGCGCCTAGGCCAAAATAATCTACTCATTCCTGCCGGTGAAATGGATGCGGGTTTTGGGCGATTTGGTATTAAAGTCCCTGCGCTACTCGAAACTGAACAGGATATTCGCAACATACCTATAAGAAGTGACAGCCAAGCGGTTGTCAGTTTGGGGGATATCGCAAAGGTAGAGCGTAAGTTTAAAGATGCCACGGGCTTTAGCCTGCTTAATGGTGAGCCAACTATTGCGGTGGATGTTCGCAAGCGACTCAAGGCCAACTCAATTGAGACTATTGCAGCGGTCCGCGAAATCATTGACGCCCATAGGTCAGAGTTCTCCCAGGATATTCAAATCGATTTTATGTTTGATAGTTCAGAATATGCCCAGTCAATGGTCAGTGAGCTAATGGGTAATATTTTAACCGCTATGATTCTAGTGTTGGTATTAGTGGTGGCAACGCTGGGAATTAGATCCGGTATGCTGGTGGGTTTTGGTATTCCCTTTTGTTTGCTCGGTTCGATGATTATCGTCAATATGCTCGGTTACAGTTTTAATTTTATGGTGATGTTTGGCCTGTTGCTATCTCTTGGAATGCTAATTGATGGCTCCATTGTGGTGGTTGAATTTGCCAATACCAAAATTATTGAAGGCCTCTCGGTAAAATCGGCCTACTTGCAGTCTATTCGGCGAATGGCTGTGCCCGTACTGGCATCCACAGGTACTACCTTGGCTGCATTTTTACCCATGTTGTTTTGGCCGGGCGTGTCAGGCAACTTTATGGTTTATTTGCCGGTTACTGTTTTTTCAGTACTGGCATGGTCCCTAATCTATGCGCTTATTTTTGCACCCACGCTAGGTGTTACCCTTGCCAAAATAGGCGCTAAAAAACAGTCTAAAGAGGCACTTTCCAAACCATCCTCCACATTGTTTACACCGTTGCTTAATAATTATCTCAGGCTGTTAAAGCTTGTCTTAGCTAGACCTCTAACCACAGCAATTGCCTCGCTATTACTACTGGTAGGTATTTTCTATGGATACGGAAAATTTGGTGCAGGTCTTGAGTTTTTTACCGAGACAGAAAATAGATTTGGTATGGCTACATTGCGCGCTCAGGGTAATTTATCCATTGAAGAGCAGAGACAGCTGACAACTCAGGTTGAAAGCCGATTTTCCTATCTTCCCGGCATCAAGCAAATCTATGCATCGAGCAGTGCAGGTCAGTTAATGGGTCAACGAGACGCTAGCCGCGACCAAATTAGTAGCTTTCTAATTGAGCTTTATCCACGAGCCAAAAGAGATCGAAGTAGTTTAGAAATATTTGCTGAAATAAGAGAGTTAACCAAAGATATTCCCGGGGTTTATGTCACTGCAGCCAGTGTTGAGGGTGGCCCTCCAGTCGGCAAGGATCTGCAGATACAGATTTCCTCTAGTAAAAGGGAGTTAATGTACAACACGACTGCGCGCATTCGTCAATGGATTGAAGAAAATGTAGCAGGCCTGCGAGACATTGAAGACAGTCTGCCACTCTCAGGTGTGCAGTGGGAAATGGTAGTCGATCGATCACAGGCGGCCATGTTAGGGGTCGATGTAAATTCTGTGGGGCAAATGGTCCAGCTAGTGACCAATGGCATGATGATTGGTGAATTTAGGCCTGATGATGCAGATCAAGAAGTGGAGATTCGGGTGCGTTTCCCAGAAGCGGACAGAAAGCTTGAGTCCCTTGATAGCCTGCGAGTTAACACCGCCAATGGCTCAGTACCTATTTCTAGTTTTACTCAGCGCCAAGCAAAGAATCGAGTGGATGCTATTCAGCGCATCGATCAATTAGAAAGTGTATTTATCTTAGCCAATACCGAAGATAATTATTTAACCGATACTCAGGTTAACCAAATTAGCCAATGGCTGGCCACACAGGCAATCGATCCCGCCATTAAAATTACATTTCGTGGCGCTAACGAAGAGCAAGCCGAGTCAGCAGAGTTTTTATCAACCGCATTTACCTTGGCCATGGGGCTGATGTTAATTCTGTTGGTGTCGCAATTTAATAGCTTCTATCAGGCACTGCTCATACTGTTTTCAGTGGTTATGTCCACAGCGGGGGTGTTGCTAGGGTTGCTGGTAACCCAGTCTGTGTTTAGTACTATTTTAACGGGGGTCGGTATAGTCGCCCTAGCAGGGATTGTGGTGAACAATAATATTGTACTTATTGACAGCTTTAACCATTTTCGACGAACTCAGTCGGAACTTCCCCTTAAAGACGCTGTTTTTCTAGCCGCTAAATCGCGATTTAGACCGGTGATGTTAACTACTGTCACAACCATAGCAGGGCTGTTGCCGCTGGCTACTGGTTACAGTATTGATATGGTTAATCGTAAAATTGAAGTGGGTGGTATGGTCGCCTCATGGTGGCAGCCCCTAGCCAGTGCCATCGTAAATGGCCTGTTGGTCGCCACTATTATGACCCTATTACTGACACCCGCTATGCTGCTTCTACCCGAAATATTAAAGAATAAGTTTAGTGCTGAATCCCTAAGAGGTGCACAAACGAAGCTTCTTGCTGTGTTGCACAGAGTAACTAGTCGCTAGCTAAATGGTGTGACCGGTTGTTATTTGCTAATATAAAACGTACTTTCTGCCATCAAAGGTATACATCTTGAGTAACGGCATTTCAAAAAATAGCTTCCGCAAACAGCTTCGTGAAAAAACCGAAGCGTTTCTGGGTAGTGGTGGTGAAATAAAAAAATGTCAGCCAGGAGAAACCGGTGAGCCCGCCGATCAACCCCGTGCAAAGGGGGTTTTTGTAAGCCCATCGCCAATCAAAACTCGAACCTACGTTAACGATTTGGTGACAAAGATAGACCAGCGTAAGCGCAAATCACCCGCCAAGCCGGCAAGCAAGGTATCTAAGCGGCCAAAGAAAAAGATTATCTATGATGACTTTGGTGAGCCATTAAGAGTAGTTTGGGTGGACGAATAAGCTTTAAAATCTGCTAGGTGATATCTTCGCCGCGTGCCTGTTTATCCGCATGATAGCTTGAACGCACCAACGGTCCGCAAGCTGCCTGAGAAAAACCAATACTTTCAGCGTACTCTGTATATTCCTGAAACTCATCAGGATGCACAAAGCGTTCGACGGGTAAGTGACTGGCTGAAGGCTGCAAGTACTGACCCACAGTCAACATATCAACATCATGCTCACGCAGATCATCTAAGGTGCGCAGAAGTTCATCTTTAGTTTCGCCAAGACCCACCATAAGCCCAGATTTGGTAGGAACTAGCGGATTACGCGCCTTGTAATCTTTAAGCAGTTTCAGTGACCACTGGTAATTAGCACCCGGTCTTGCCTCGCGGTAAAGGCGAGGAATAGTTTCCATGTTGTGGTTAAACACATCGGGGGGTGTAGCCGATAAAATATCCAAAGCCGGTGCCATACGCCCGCGAAAATCTGGCACAAGAACCTCAACCTTAAGACTCGGTGACAGGAGACGTGATTCTCGAATACAGTCAGCGAAATGCTGCGCACCGCCATCCCGTAAATCATCGCGATCAACAGAAGTAATCACCACATAGCTTAGCGCCATTTCACTGATGGCCTTAGCAAGATTTAATGGCTCATCTTGATCGAGAGGGTTGGGCTTACCGTGACCAACATCACAAAACGGACAGCGGCGGGTACAGATTTCGCCCATAATCATAAAGGTTGCAGTACCATGGCTAAAGCATTCATGAAGGTTGGGGCAAGCCGCCTCTTCACAGACCGTAGCCATCTTATGCTCACGCAAAATACTTTTAATTTCGTTAACTCTGGGCGACGCGTTTAAACGGATTCTCATCCACTCCGGCTTTTTTTGGTATTCCGTAGTGGGAATAACCTTAACAGGAATGCGCTCCACCTTATCAGCACTGCGCAGCTTCTCGCCTTGCTGCAGCCGTTTGGTTCTTTTTGGTGGATCAACCAGATTTGATGTCATGAAATTACCTTCAATTAATGCGCTACTAAAATACTGTTGTCGCCAAGCTGATGACTATTATAACCCAGAGCCTGCTGAAGCAGTTCAGCTAATTTATCAACAACCATCTGTTTACTGGGTGGTTCCTCAATTAGATCTACCAACTGAGTCATTTCTACACCAAGACCACAGGGATTGATGCGACCCCAAGGCTCCATGTCCATATCAATATTAAAATTTAGGCCATGGTAGCTGCTGCCCTTGCGAATTCTGAGTCCTAGGGATGCAATTTTTTGTCCCGCCGAGGTATAAACACCCGGCGCATCAGATCTTGGATTAGCCTCGATATTCCAATGCGATAAACAGTCGACAATAGCCTGTTCCATTAAGCTCACCAAGTCGCGAACCCCAAGCTTTAAACGTTTTAAATCAATCATCAGATAGGCGGTAATCTGCCCAGGACCATGGTAGGTAACCTGACCACCGCGGTCTGACTTAACTACTGGTATCTCTGCCGGTGCAAGCACATGAGTCGCCTTGCCAGCCTGACCCTGAGTAAAAACAGGCTGGTGCTCTAAGAACCAAATTTCATCACAGCTTTGCTTATTGCGACTATCAACCAGATATTTCATGGCAGAAAAAGTCGTTGAGTAGTCTTGAAGACCCAAATGGCGAATAATTAAAGGTAAAGATTGATCGCTAGAAGACATGGCTAAAGAACCATTTTGACTCTATTGCTCGTTTTAAGATCAGCAAAAATGGCATCTAATTGAGGCTTGCCAGTGGCAATAATAAACACAGTAATTGATTGCCACTTACCCTTGCTGCTATGACTGATTTTTAAATCCGATTCAGTAATTTTAGGCGCATGGGTATTCATTACTTTGATGACATGCTCATTTAATTCCTGATGTGCCTCACCCAGTACCTTAATGGGGTACTGACAAGGGAATTCTATTTCGGGTTTTTTCTCTTCAGTCACAATAATTAACTCAGGAAAGTAGTTGGGTAAAGAACAAGAGAATCCAGTCAAAAAATCTTGAGAAAAAACCGGCCTCAGCGATATCTTTTTCTGCGACTAGAGACACCTGGGTCATGATTTTTCCATCGAGAGTAATCTCAAGGCTACCCAGAACCTGTCCCGCCGTTATAGGTGCAGAAATTTCATTATCTACTGTAATCTGTGCCGATAGGTTTTTCTTTTCACCCTTGGGGTAGGTCAGGGTAATATCATTTTCAACAGTCAGGTTTAGGAAATCTTCTTCACCGTACCAAAGCGCGGCATTTTCTTTAATTAACTCACCAGCACTGTATATTTTCTTGGTTTCAAAATGTCTAAAACCATATGAGAAAAGTTTTTGTGATTCGCGCGCTCGCGCATCATCGCTTTTAGCGCCTAGAACAGCAGAAATTAAGCGCATTCCACGACGCTTAGATGAGGCAACTAGGCAGTAGCCTGCGGCTTCAGTATGTCCCGTTTTTAATCCATCAATGCTGCTGTCTCGCCAAAGAAGACGGTTGCGATTAGGCTGATTAATATTGTTATGGCTAAAATATTTTTCCGAATAAATACTGTAATACTCGGGGTGCTCATTAATAATGGCCTTAGCAAGTATGGTCAGATCGCGAGCAGAGGTTACCATGCCTTCGGCGGGTAGGCCGGTCGCATTCATGTAATAAGTATTAGTCATACCCATTAGTTCAGCTTGATAGTTCATGTTATCGGAAAAGGCAGTTTCACCGCCGCTAATATGCTCAGCCAAAGAGATAGCGGCATCATTGCCTGACTGAATAATAACCCCACGCATAAGGTCAATCACTGGCACCTTAGATCGGGGGCTTAGGAACATCGTAGAGCCATCAGTTTTAGCACCACCCAATTCCCAGGCATTATCACTAATAACCACCAAATCATCCTCTTTAAGGCGATTTTCAGCGATTTCCTTAGAGGTGATATAGGTTGTCATCATCTTGGCTAAACTAGCCGGTGGCAGGGTATCGTCAGCGTTTTGTTCAGCGATAACATAACCGGTATCAGCATCCACTAAAATCCATGCTTTTGCATCGACGTTAGGCGCATCAGGAAGAAATTGCTTAGCTGCAGCAAAGGGACTAGCTAAGGTGCAAAGCAATATTAATAATGAAAGAGAAAAGCTTATATTCAACATAGTAGGGATACCAAACAGAACCATAGTTTAATGCTGCATAGTCTAACATTAGTCGTGCATCACTGCCCATAATGAATGTGCTGAATTACTGACCAAAAGCCAAAAAATTATCGATTAACTGCAAAGGCCGAAATATTAGATTCAAGTCTTAGAGTCTGTTTTGCAAGAAGTAGTTCCCCTGAATTTTTAAAGGGCCCAATAAGTACTTTATAGGCGCTGTTAACGGCTTTTATTGCAATGGGTGCACTTATTTTATCGTCAAACTGTGCAGCAAATTTTATAGCAGATTCAGGGTTATCAAAGGCGCCAATTTGAAGATAGGCTTTTTCATCATCAGTGGGCAGGGGGACTGAAGCATCTATGGCCTCAACAAGCACCTTAGCTGTTCCTGAATCGGAAAAGCCCAGTTTCACTGCTGCGGCATAAGAAAGATCAATGATTCGCTGATCATGGAAAGGGCCGCGGTCATTCACTCTAACAATAATGGTTTGCTGAGTATCCAGACGCGTGACACGCACGTAGGTTGGGATAGGCAGAGTTTTATGCGCTGCAGTCATGCTATACATATCGTAGATGTCGCCATTAGAGGTTCGGCGGCCATGAAATTTACTGCCATACCAAGAGGCATTTCCCACTTCTCTATAGCCCAAGCTGCTGGGCATGATTTCATAGGTTACACCAAACTGGGTATAGGGGTTCGTGTTGCCCGCTTTAGTAATAGGCTCTTCAATAGGTTGAGCATTCTTTATTTTATTGTGATCAATTTCGATTCCAGCGCCATCTTGGAGGGGATGGGCATAGTAATACCCACCGCAGGCCGGCAGGAGAAACGAGACAACAACAAAATAGAATCGATAGAATTTCAATTCAAACAGGATCTTTTAATCAATTAAGAACAAATTTCAGAGGTTTCGCAACGTTGCTCTTTAATCATTAAGCTCAATTGGTAGACTGCCATCGCATACTTAATCCGCGGATTATAGCGACCGATAGCGTAAAAATTATTAAATCCAAGCCAGTACTCATCAGCATATTTAGCGGTCAGCTTCATCGGGAACGCAAGACTATCCTCAGCAAAGTTTTGCACCGGCTGATAACCTCTCACAATAAGTTCTGCGATAGTGACCTTGGGTCTACGCATTTTATTAAGCCCCTGAGTGTCTAACTTGTCGCCAATATGTGCTCTTGTGGCAACCGGCTGATCTTTTTTCCAGCCACCCTTTTTATTAAAGTAATTAGCCACACTGCCAATCGCATCAGTAGGGTTTGTCCAGATATCAGCAAGATTGTCGCCATCAAAATCAACCGCATAATCGCGATAACTGTCGGGCATAAACTGACCCCAGCCCATTGCACCGGCATAGGAGCCTGTTAGGCTAAGCGGATCTTTCTTTTGTTCGCGAGCCAGTAAAAATAGATTCTCAAGCTGAATAGTAAAAAATTTCTTGCGAGATTCGCGTTTTTCAATGCTGTGATAGTAATCAAAGGCTAAGGTGCTCAAGGCATCAATGACGCGATAACTACCGGTATTGCGACCATAGTTTGTCTCAACGCCTAAGATGCTGACAATAATTGCAGGATCAACTCCATATTCCTTGTAAGCACGCTCTAAGGTCTCTTCATGTTGCTGCCAAAATTCTACGCCTCTTTTAATGCGTAGCTCAGAAACAAAAATCTTACGGTATTCATGCCAGGGTTTAACTTTTTCAGCAGGGCGACTCATGGCTTTAACGATAGATTGTTGATTTTCAGCGACCTTAAGCCATTCTAATACTTGCGCGCGCTCAAACTGATGCTCTTCCACCATGCGATCGATAAAGGGCGCAACCTGAGGCTGCTGTGAATAGTCGGAAAAACTCAAGGGTGCCAGCAATAGACAGCTGGATAAAACAACAAACTTTAAAATTTTCATTAACGCCAAGTTCCAATTCGTTTGGGTTCTGAGCTGATCGCCATAAGGATGCCAAAACCAAAAAATAGAGTCACAATTGCTGAGCCGCCATAGCTAATAAGAGGTAAGGGAACCCCAACAACAGGCAGTAAGCCAGATACCATAGACATATTAACAAACATATAAATGAAAAATGTCAGGCTAATACTTCCCGCCATCAATCGAGCAAATTGTGACTGCGCATTGATAGCGATAATCATGCAATATCCTACCAATAAAAGATAGAGGGTACAGAGCCCTAAAACACCCAATAAGCCAAATTCTTCCGCTAAAACGGCAATGATAAAATCGGTATGACTTTCTGGTAGAAAGTTTAGCTGTGATTGGGTACCTTCAGTCCAGCCTTTACCGGATAATCCACCCGAACCAATGGCTGTGGTGGACTGAATAATATTCCACCCAGCACCAAATTTATCATCTTCTGGAGAAAGCAGGGTTAAGACCCGTTGTTTTTGATAGTCGCGCATAACGTACAGCCAAAGCAGGGGGGCTGCCGCAAGGGCGGTAAAAAATGTCCCTACAAGGTAGCGCTTTCTCAGCCCAGCTAAAAACAGTACAAAAAAACCAGAGGCAAACACAAGAATTGAGGTGCCTAGATCGGGTTGTCTAAGAATTAAAAATGCCGGAACCGCAACAATTAACAGTGCACCCACCACATGCTTAATGGATGGCGGAATTACATGGCGACTAAGATAGGCAGATACCATTAAGGGTACAGCAATTTTCGCGATTTCAGAGGGTTGAAACCTTGTGAAACCTAAGTTCAGCCAGCGAGTAGCGCCCTTGGCTTCAATGCCAAATAATAAGACAGCCACCAATGCTAAAACGGCTGCAGCATAAAAAACCACGGCTATACGCTCCCAAAATCGCACTGGAAACTGAGCCACAATCAGCATGCCCGCAAAGCCCGCAAGCATAAAGGTTGCCTGACGCTTCACGTAGTAGAGACTTTGTTCGCTCGCACTGTATAGAACAAACAGCCCAGTTAAGCACAGCGCAAATAAAATAAGCATCAGCGTGACATCAATATGAAAGGGGTTTTGATGTCGATCACCGCCTTTGGTATTGAGCTGTCTAACAAAATCATATTTATACATGGACTAGTTGCTCTCGGCAGGGTTTGAAAAACCACTGGCTAATCTTGCCGTAGCCATGGGTTTGCTATCTTGCTGAAAGCCCATTAAATAGCTATCAATGACTTTCCGTGCAATAGGGGCCGCCGTGCGGCTACCATGCTCACCATTTTCCACAATCAAACCCAACGCAATTTGCGGATTTTCTGCGGGGGCAAAGGCAACAAACAGCGCATGATCCCATTTGCTCTTATCAATTTTAGATGAATCATATTTTTCTTTTTCATTAATACTTATCACCTGAGCAGTCCCTGTTTTACCCGCTAACTTATAGGTTAGGCCTTTGCTAATTGATCGTGCAGTACCCTTTTTAGAGTGCACCACATCCACCATTGCCTGATGCACATAGTCCCAATATTTTTTATCATAGTTTATTTTTTCACCGGCAAATTCTGGTTCAACAGGCGTGCCATCAATAGACTTTACCAGTTTAGGGATAATCTGCTCACCACGAGTAGCAATGCGCGCCGACATCACCGCTAACTGCAGTGGAGTAGTTAGCATAAAGCCCTGGCCAATACTCATATTGATCGTATCGCCATTAAACCATTCCTGTCGGCGCTTATCTTTTTTCCATGCTCTGTCGGGCATAATGCCGCGTTTCTCGCCGGGAAGATCAATACCCGTGATATCGCCAAGGCCAAATAGAGCACTTTCTTTAGACAGTAAGTCGATGCCAGTTTTTACACCGGTGGTATAGAAAAACACATCACAGGATTCGATGATAGCCTCGGCTAAATCAACCCCATAGCCATGGCCACCCTGATCGGAATTGTGATCTCGCCAAGGGCGTTTAATGCCCTCCATAAAAAAATAGCCTGGATCATAAATCGAGTAATCCATATCGTAAATTTTATGCTGCAAGCCAATCAGACCAAACAATGGTTTAACCGTTGATCCCGGTGGATACTGGCCACGAAGGGCGCGATTAAACAATGGGCGATCAGGTGAGTTAAGCAAACCATCATATTGTTTCTGGCTAATTCCCGAGATAAACAGGTTAGGGTCATAGCTGGGGTTGCTGACCATACTCAAAATACCCCCAGTTTTTACATCCATTGCTACCAAGGCACCGCGTTCACCCTTTAAAGCCTCTACGGCTATTCGTTGTAATTCGGTATCCATATAAATGGTTAGATTACTGCCTGGAACAGGGTCTGTTTTATCCAAGATACGCATTAGCCTACCTCGCGCATCGGTTTCGACCTGTTCCGTGCCAACCTGACCCAGCAAGATATTCTCGTAGTATTTTTCTAAGCCAATTTTGCCTATAAAGTCTGTACCACGGTACTGTTCAGGATCAATTTTTTTAATTTCACGGTCGTTGATACGGCCAACATAGCCCAAGCTGTGTGCAAGCAAGGCTCCCTCAGGATAATGCCGCATAAGCTGAGCGCTAACTTCGGTACCAGCAAGAATATGGCTATTGACTGCCAGTATGGCGCGATCCTGTTCGGTAAGGTTGTATTTTAAAGGTATCGACTGAAAACGCTTATTGCGTTTAACCCGCTTCATAAAGCGTTCAATATCTCTTTCAGAAAGACTGATAAGATCGCCAATTCTGCTCAATAATTGATCAATATCTTTAGCGCTTTCGGGGATAACATTGAGGGTAAAAGATGGACGATTGTCAGCCACAAGCTCACCGCGACGATCATAAATAAGCCCTCTGGTTGGGGCTACCGAACGAATATGAATGCGGTTTTTATTCGAGTTGGTCACATAGTCGAGATGCCGATTGATTTGTAGGTCAAAGTAACGAAGTAGAATAACGCTAGTTAGACCCAGAACAATTAACACCGATGTCATCACTCGCAGATAGAATATCTTCTGTTCTTTGCGAGGGTCTGAAATGGCATTGTCTTGTAGCATGGTTACTGCGCCTAACTTCGATGATAGGGATGATTTTGATTAATTGTCCAAGCCCGATAAAGCTGTTCCATTAATAACACCCGAACCAGAGGGTGGGGCAGGGTAAGATCGGATAAAGACCACTTTGTATCTGCGCGCTGAAGGCAGTCTGCAGAGAGTCCATCAGGGCCACCAATAAGCAAACAAATATCCTGACCGTTCATCTGCCAGTCAGCAAGCTGAGTTGCCAGTGATTCGGTTGACATCGATTTGCCCAAAACATCCAAAGCAACCACTCTATCCTGCTTACCAATATGTTTCAGTATAGCCTGACCCTGGCTTTCCTTTGAGGGGTTCGCTGAACCCTTACCCTTGGGACTTAGAGGGATTTCAATAGTTTCTAACTTAAGCTCTGTAGGCATGCGCTTATGGTACTCATTAAAGCCAGTCTCTACCCACTGGGGCATACGCGTTCCAACTGCTAGCAATTTGAGCTTCATAGGCCTGTTAGTAACCTCGGTGCATATCTAATTAGGATCTTATAAACGCAATGCCTAATCTTCGTCAGCATCGTTGGGCCTAACCGACCATAGACGCTCAATATCATAAAACTCTCGAGTAGCCGGTAGCATGACATGAACAATAACATCGCCAAAATCTACCAGAATCCACTCCGCCTTATCATCACCTTCAATGCCGATCATTTCATGATTCGCGGCTTTAGCATCAACCACCACACTGTTGGCTAATGCCTTAACCTGTCGGTTAGAGTTACCCGAGGCAACTACCATGGTATCTGTAATACCTGTGAGGTCACGTACATCAATAGTCGTGATTTCTGTGGCTTTAACCTCTTCGAGGGCGTTGATAATAATGTCTTTTAAAGCTTGCGTCATAGCAAAAGGTTACTCATATAAAGAATGTTGTGAAATAAAATTAACCACTGATTTAGGGGTTAAATGATCGATACTCTGTGCGCATTTTATACTATCTCTGATAGCAGTAGATGAAATATCTTTCAAAGGTATCTTACACAGATGTAAACAGCCCTGGGCAAGGGTCTTTATTTTATCCAGATCATCGCATGTATGCTGTTTAATCCACTGGGCAAGATGACCTTTTGTGGGGAGCTCATAGCCCGGTCTTGGGCAGATAACCAGATGGCAATAATCTAATAATTGTTGCCACTGATGCCAGCTATCAATGGTCATTAAAGCATCCATGCCAATGCAAAAAAACAGCGGCGTTTGGTCGCCTACCTGCTGTCGTATCTGTTGAATGGTCTCAATGCTATAGCTTGGCGTGTTCTTACGTAATTCAATGTCGTCAGAGATAAGCAAAGGTTGATCATCTATGGCCAGCTGCAACATCGCCAAGCGTTGCTCAGCGCTAACCGAGGGTGCTTCGCGATGTGGAGGAATGGCGCAAGGAATCATTCGCACAGACTCAACTTGCAAGTAATCAGCCAAGCTATTGGCTAGATTAAGATGACCAAAATGGACGGGGTTAAAGGTGCCGCCGAACAGAGCAACCGACATATTACTGACGAATTTGCCCATCGCCGAACACCACCCATTTCTGACTGGTTAGGCCTTCCAGTCCAACAGGACCACGAGCATGAATCTTGTCCGTGGAAATACCAATTTCAGCACCCAAACCATATTCAAAACCATCGGCAAATCGGGTTGAAGCATTAATCATTACCGAGCTTGAATCTACTTCGGCAATAAACCGTTGGCCGTGCCCAGCATCCTCAGTGACAATCGATTCAGTATGCTGAGAGCTGTAAGTATTAATATGCTCAATCGCCTCATCAATACCAGCCACCACTTTAATTGCTGCAATCGGCGCCAGATATTCCTCGCTCCAATCACTCTCACTAGCTGCAGAAATCGTCGGCAAAATTTTGCAGGTTTCAGAACAGCCACGCATTTCTACTGATTTTTCCGAATAGATATCAGCGATTAAAGGTAAAACTTTTGCCGCAACCGACTCGGCCACCAACAGTGATTCCATGGCATTACAAACGCCATAGCGGTGAGTCTTAGCATTTACTGCAATGGCTACCGCCTTATCTAGGTCTGCAAACTCATCGATATACACATGGCAGTTGCCATCCAGATGTTTAATCACAGGCACTCGGGCATCGGCACTGATGCGCTCGATTAAACCCTTGCCACCACGGGGGACAATCACGTCGACAAATTCAGTCATGGTAATTAGCTCACCCACAGCCGCGCGATCAGTGGTGTTAATCACCTGCACCGCAGTATTGGGGAGTCCTGCATCAGTCAGTCCTAGGCTGATGCAATGAGCAATCGCTTGGTTCGATTCAATGGCCTCACTGCCACCGCGCAAAATGGTTGCATTGCCAGATTTTAAACAGAGACTAGCCGCATCAATGGTAACGTTAGGTCGTGACTCATAAATAATACCAATCACACCCAATGGCACGCGCATTTTGGCCAGTTTAATACCGCTTGGGCGGGTGCCCAAATCAGTGAGCTCTCCTACAGGATCTGGCAGTTCTGCCACCTGATGAAGACCCTCAATCATTGCATCGACGCGATCATTATTCAGTTCAAGGCGATCGAGCAGCGCATCATTTAAGCCATTACTGCGGCCATTATCCATATCCAACTTATTTGCCGCCAAAACTGTTTCGCGATTAGCATCTAACTGCTTAGCAATAGCAATAAGTGCATTGTTTTTAACATCGCTATTGGCGCGCGCAAGTTCACGGGAGGCTTCTCGGCCGGCCGTGCCCAAAGACTGCATATAAGCTTTAATGTTCATAAGATTCCACTAACAACCCATCGGGTTTTAAATCAAAACCCCATTATACGAATCTCAAAATATAATTCCTTACATTTGACAATAAATAGCGGTCAAAACCTAAGGAGTAGGCTGTTAGGGTTAATGGGAAAGGGCTAAACGTTTTTCTAGGATGCTTACTAAGGCATCAATATGCACGGGGTCATCGTTTAGACAAGGAATATAATGGAACTGTTCGCCACCACTTTCGATAAAGCTTTCGCGGGCTTCCATATTAATTTCCTCAATGGTTTCTAAGCAATCTGAAGAAAAGCCCGGACAGATAACCGCCACATGCTTAACGCCATCTTCGGGTATCTGTTCCAACGTTTTGTCAGTGTAAGGTTGTAGCCAGGGTTCGCGACCAAAGCGCGACTGAAAAGTTGTCATCACCTGAGCTTCATCAAAGCCCAATTTTTCACGCACCAAGCGCGTAGTTTGATGACAGAAGCAATGGTAGGGGTCGCCATTCTTAAGATAGCGCTCTGGTGTGCCATGATAAGAAAAAACAAACTTATCCGGTTGCCCATGTTGATCAATATGGCGTTTGATCGTTGTGCAAAGAGCCTCAATATAAGCCTCAGATTTATGATAGCCATTAATAAACTGTAATTCTGGTACCCAACGCAGTTGAGTAAATGTTTTAGCGATAGCATCGAAAGTAGAACCAGTGGTTGCTCCAGCGTACTGAGGGTATAGCGGCAATACGATAATATCGCGCACATTTTGATCAGTTAATTCTTTAATAGCTGATGCCATCGAGGGGTTGCCATAGCGCATACCCAGAACCACAGGGATATCGCCATATTTTTCCGCAAGACGCTGTTTAACCGCCTTCACCTGCCCTTGGCTGTAGCACATCAGTGGTGAACCAGCCTCAGTCCAAACCGATTCATACAGCTTTGCCGATCGGCGCGGGCGAATTCGCAAAATAATTAAATTTAAAATCATCCACCACAGCAGTCGCGGTATCTCAACTACTCGCGGATCGCTCAAAAATTCTTTTAAATAGCGTCTAAGCTCAGCTGGTCTAGGTGCATCTGGTGTACCCAGATTGCACAGCAAGATGCCCTGACGGGGTGAAGCTCCATCATGGTCATACTCAGTTTGACCCACATATTTCATTTGTAACTCCTAAAATTTGGCTGGTTAGCCGCTAATAGCCCTAACCATAAAGCACTGATTGCCTATCGACAACCATTGATACCCTGAAACTCTCATTGTGGCGATTATACGCCCCATCACCGGTTTAAGACCTTTGAGTTCAAAACCTATTGCATCAAAATTGGCTTGAATAAATTTGCTTAGTATTAGATACTGTATAAATAAACAGTACTTTAATAATAGCTTGCCGAGATTATCATGAGCCTTTCACTATTAGGTTGTAGTCATGCCCTTACATGGATCAAATCCCATCGTCTAAAAATACCACTTTTTAGCGAAGCCGTATCCGCAGGATTTCCCTCACCCGCCCAAGATTATGTCGAAAAAACCCTCGATTTAAACGAGTTGTGTATCAAGCGTCCTGCCGCCACTTTCTTTGTTCGCGTCGAAGGTGAATCAATGATTCAAGCCGGTATTTATGCCGGCGATATCCTCGTGGTCGATCGCTCAGTGACCGCCGAGCACGGTGATACGGTGATCGTGGCCATTCATGGAGAGATGACAGTCAAAGAACTCGAATTACGTCCCGCAGTGCGTCTAGTGCCACGCAATCCAGACTACCCTGTTATAGATATTCCCGAGGGTACAGCGCTGGATATCTTTGGTGTAGTGACCAATGTCATTCGCAATATACGTCACAAGTAATCAGATCCAATGTCCGCCATTTTTGCCCTTGTGGACTGCAATAATTTTTACGCCAGTTGCGAAAAACTATTCCGTCCCGACTTAGCCAATACTCCAGTGGTTGTTCTATCCAATAACGATGGCTGTGTTGTTGCGCGCTCCAAAGAAGCCAAAGCCCTAGGTATAAAAATGGGCATTCCCATTTTCAAAATTCAGTCGCAAATTAGGCAGCATGGCATTAAAGTTTTTTCCTCAAATTACAGCCTGTATGCCGATATGAGTGATCGCGTTATGCGCACCCTAGAAGATATGGCACCCAGAGTTGAGATTTACTCCATTGATGAAGCCTTTTTAGATCTCACCGGTATTCAATCAGCTATTTCTCTGATTGATTTTGGGCAACAGGTAAAGCACACCATAGATCGCTGGATAGGTATTACTGTCTGTGTCGGCATAGCGCCCACAAAAACCCTTGCCAAGCTCGCCAATCATGCCGCCAAAAAATACTCAGCCACTCGGGGTGTTGTGGATTTAACCGATCGCAACAGACAGCGCAAACTGCTGGCATTAACCCCGGTAGAAGATATCTGGGGTGTTGGCCGTAGACTATCAGCCCGTCTACAAGCTATGGGTATACACACAGCGCTCGACCTAGCCGATACCTCAGCTAAATCCATACGCCAGCATTTTTCAGTGGTCTTAGAGCGGACAGTGCGAGAGCTTAATGGCGAATCCTGTATGGACTTAGAACAGATACCCGCCACCAAAAAGCAGATTATCTGCAGCCGTTCCTTTGGTACTCGAGTCACATCTCTGGTGCAGATGCGTCAAGCGGTTTGTGAGCATATCACTCGCGCGGCAGAAAAATTGCGCAAAGAGCGCCAACAGGCCAAATTACTCAGTGTATTTATTCGCACTAGCTCTTATCAAAAGGATAGTCCGCAATATAGCAATGCCCTGAGTGCAGAATTAACCCGACCCAGTGACGATACCCGCGACCTTATTCAATTAGCCATGAGATTGCTCGATCATCTGTGGCGCGATGGTTATCAATACGCAAAAGCCGGTGTTGTACTCTCCGATTTTTACGATATAGGCACCTATCAAGCAGGTCTGTTTGACGAGCCCACAGGTCATGCCAATAGCCGCCAACTGATGCAGGTGGTGGATACCATTAATCACAGTGGTCGAGGCAAGGTATTCTTTGCCAGACAGGGCATAAAAAAAAGTTGGGCAATGAAGCGTGAATATCTCTCACCGGCTTATACAACTCATTGGAATGGGTTAATAAAAGTGAATTAGATTCTTTGTAGTAGCCTAGTTAATATTGTAAAAAAGGGGCTTACTGCTGAAATAACCACCGATTAAATGAACAGCTGAAACCAAAGCGCGCCAAGGTTATAATGCGCGGCTTTTAACCCTGTGACGATTATCCATGACCCAGCCAGTTTCCGATCGGCGTACCTTTGCCATAATTTCTCACCCCGATGCGGGTAAGACCACCATTACTGAAAAGCTCTTGCTTTTGGGGAACCTGATTCAGGTGGCGGGTACCGTGAAAGGGCGAAAAAGCGACCGCCATGCCACTTCTGATTGGATGACTATGGAAAAAGAGCGGGGTATTTCGGTGACCTCATCGGTGATGCAGTTCCCTTATCGCGATTGCATGGTGAATCTATTAGATACCCCGGGGCACGAAGACTTTTCTGAGGATACCTATCGCACTCTAACCGCTGTGGATTCATCATTAATGGTGATTGATGGTGCCAAAGGTGTGGAGCAGCGCACCATTAAGCTAATGGAAGTCTGCCGTCTGCGTGATACGCCTATTTTGTCGTTTATTAATAAGATGGATCGTGATATTCGCGACCCCATTGATTTGCTCGATGAAGTCGAAGATGTACTAAAGATTAAAGCTGCACCCATTAACTGGCCCATTGGTATGGGTCGAGGTTTTCGCGGGGTGTATAACCTGTATACCGATACTATTCATGTCTATGTGCAGGGCAAGGGCCATCAGTTGATGGACGATATCCAAATTAAAGGGTTGGAATCCCCTGAGGCGCGTGAAGCATTGGGTGATTTTGCTGATGATGTGATCGAAGAATTAGAGTTGGTTAAAGGTGCTACCCATCAATTTGAGTTGGATGAGTTTTTAGCCGGCAAGTTAACCCCAGTGTTTTTTGGAACCGCTTTAGGTAATTTTGGTGTGCGCGAACTGCTCGATGATTTTGTGCGTTGGGCGCCACCACCTCAGCCACGCGAGGCCAAGCAGCGTGAAGTATTGGCCAGTGACAAAAAGTTCAGTGGCTTTGTATTTAAAATTCAGGCCAATATGGACCCCAAGCACCGTGACCGTATTGCCTTTATGCGTATCTGTTCGGGCACCTATACCAAGGGCATGAAAATGAAACATGTGCGCACCGGTAAAGATATGCGTGTATCCGATGCCTTTAGTTTTAAAGCAGGCGAGCGTATCTCGGTTGAACAAGCCGAAGCTGGTGATATTATTGGTCTGCATAATCATGGGTCTATTCAGATTGGTGATACCTTCACTGAAGGTGAGGCGCTAAAATTTGGCGGTATTCCCCATTTTGCTCCGGAGCTATTTAAGCGCATTCGCCTTAAAGACCCCTTAAGGGCTAAACAACTACAAAACGGAATTCGCCAATTGTCCGAAGAGGGCAGTACTCAGGTGTTTTTCCCGTTTAAGAATAATGACATTATTGTGGGTGCTGTAGGGCAGCTGCAATTTGATGTGGTGGCATTTAGATTAAAAGAAGAATATGGTGTAGAGGCAATCTACGAGCCTATTAATGTTTACACAGCACGTTGGGCTGAAGCTGATGATAATAAAAAAATAGAAGCACTCAGAAATAAAGCGGAAGATAACTTGGCGATTGATGGCGGTGGGCATTTAACCTACCTAGCGCCAACCCGAGTCAATCTTTCTCTTGCTGAGGAGCGGTTCCCAGATATTGACTTTAGAGCAACCCGGGAACATTAATAAAAGGCTGAGGTAAGCATGGCTAAAAAACCACCCATCTTTGAAGCAAATCAGGTACCCGAGCATTTACGCGCTAATCGCAGTGCCTTTACCCGTTGGTTTGGCAAAACTTTTTTGCGGGTTTTTGGTTGGCGTGTCGAAGGTAGTATTGCTAATGCCGAGCGGGTATTAATTACTGCGGCGCCTCATACCTCTAATTGGGACGCGGTTTTTGGTATTGCCGCTGTCTTGGGGCTTAATATTCGTCTGCATTTTTTAGGTAAACACACCATTTTTGTGCCGGGCCTTAAATGGTTTATGCGTTGGCTGGGGGGAATTCCCGTTAATCGCAAGAACCCAGAGGGTGTGATTGAGCATGTGAATAGGCTGGTAGAAAAGTACGAGGGTATCGTTATTGTGATTGCCCCCGAAGGAACGCGTACCAAAGCCGAAAAATGGAAAAGCGGTTTTTTACGTATAGCAGAAGCCAGTAATTGCCAAATCCAAATGGGTGCCTTAGATTTTAAGCATAAGCGTATTGTGCTGGGCGACCTTTACGAGCCTACCGGTGATAATCAGGCCGATATAAAAAATATCAAACAGTGGTATACCCAGTTTCAAGGCAAGTTCCCTGATCAGTTCTAATAATGAGTAGCTTTATAACCACAGTATTGCTGTCGTTTTTCATTCTACTTATTGCATTAGTGCTATTTCGCTTTGTGGGGGTGCCGGTCTATCAGGTTCGAGCCGTCAATGTTCAAGCATTCTTAAACCTAGCTATTTCAGGTCAAGCAACCCCATCAGATTGGGATGTGTTTATTGGTATTCCCATACGCCATGATGCCGAGTTAGACAAAATACGTTGCGAATGTGCTATGTTAACGGATGAAATAACCGAGCGGCAGGGCAAGCTGGTATTTTCAGAGTCTAGCCGTCAGACATTAACCCATCTGTTACAGCAGGTTGAATTACATATTGAGGCTTCGGAATAACCTATGACAACTCAACAAGCTCCTATTGCTAAATTCCTTATTGTATTTGCCGCCTTTGTGATTGTTGTCTCTGGGCTAAAAATGGCCTCCTCATTAGTAGTCCCGTTTTTATTGGCAGTATTTATTGCCATGATTGTCTCGCCTCTATTGGCTTGGCTAAAGCAGCGACGGGTGCCGGGTAGTGTTGCCATACTATTAATCATCTCCCTGATATTAGCCATGGGTTTGGTGTTGGCGGCAGTTGTTGGGTCCTCGGTGGATAGCTTCAGGCAGGATATTCCCGTTTATTCGGCAAAATTATCGGTAATCAGTGAATCAATTCAGCAGGGATTAACTCAGCGCGGTTTGGCTATTGATGCTGAGCAGTGGCAAAACAGCTTTGACCCCAGTGCAGTGATGCGCTGGGTGGGCAGTACCCTGGCCTCCTTTGGTAATGTGATGACCAATTCGGTACTTATACTTATTACCGTTATTTTTATTCTCGCGGAAAATACCAGTTTTGGCGATAAGTTGCGTTTAGCGCGCGGGGATAAAAGCTCTCAGGCATGGTTAGCAGAACTTTCTAGCAGTATTCATAGTTATCTAGCCATTAAAGCGGGCATTAGTGCAGTTACTGGCATACTGATTTATATCTGGTTAACAGTACTAGGTGTGGATTACGCCGTTCTTTGGGGGTTAATTGCCTTTTTGCTTAACTTTGTGCCCACAGTAGGCTCATTTATAGCCGCAGTACCGGCGGTGTTGTTGGCCTTAGTTCAGTTGGGAGTGGGTAGTGCAGGTTTAACCCTATTAGGTTTTGTGGTGGTTAACTTCTTAATGGGCAGTGCTATCGAGCCGCGCTGGATGGGTAAAGGCTTAAACCTATCGCCATTGGTGGTATTTGTATCCTTAGTCTTCTGGGGTTGGATACTGGGCCCTGTGGGTATGCTGCTTTCTATACCGCTCACTATCATAGTGAAGATCGCCTTAGCGGCGAATAAAGATACCCAATGGATTAGTGTGATGTTGGGTGGGTCTCAATCAACTTAGGCTGCTGATCTTCCTGTCGATAGCTGTGGGCTTGATATCTGAAGTTGAGTGTTTGTCTGTTTAATCTCCTGACCTAAGGGTCAAGCTTTCTAAAAAATCATTCAACAAAGTGTTGACTCCTTGTATCAAATCTTAGAGTATGGGGCAGTGGTATTAGTAAGATAGACCTAAATAGTCAGTAAAGTGATTATCTTTAAATTGTCTTTTATATGCCTTAGTCCTTGTAAATACTGGGCTTAACAAATAATAAATTATAGGCGATCAGATGCTTTCATCTGAAAATAGCTGACCGCCAAAGAAGTAAAAAAATAAGTAGTAAGAGGGGTTTTCCGGGTAATTGTTTAAAATCTATTCATTTATGGATCGATTTTGCTGCCCGCGATAACAATAAAAAAAGTAAATAAGTGTGGAAAATAATAATATGTGCCATCTAATATCTGTAGTTTCATCATATATTTCCGGTGTTCTTCGTAACATGAAGTCTTCAATGCTCTTAGTTGTAGCGTTGTTTATTTCTTCCTTTGCTGTTGT
>JABBBH010000032.1:26090-50085 GCA_018607525.1 SAR92 clade bacterium | reverse complement strand
AAGGCGGCCGCACAGTAGGTGCTGGTGTTGTAGCTAAAATCATCGACTAAGATTTTAGTTGCGCTAAAAAAGAGGGTTTTTATACCCTCTTTTTTTAGCGCTACCCTTTTTGACTGGCTGATTAGTCAGTAGAAAGTAAAAAATATGGTTCTATGTGTTAATTAGCTTGACAGGCTCGGGCAGCACAACTAGAATTCGCGCTCCTTTTTAAGGGGTAAGTTGGTGTCAATTCAGTAGAATTGGTCATCAGGAAATTTAAGTATTGATAGCGGAGTTTCGCTTCTATGCAAAACCAAAGCATTAGAATTCGCCTTAAAGCGTTTGATCACAAGTTGATCGACACTTCGACACAAGAAATTGTTGAGACAGCACGACGCACAGGCGCACAGATTCGTGGTCCAATTCCATTGCCAACGCGCAAGGAAAGATTCACAGTGTTGATTTCTCCTCACGTGAACAAGGATGCACGAGATCAGTATGAAATTCGTACACACAAGCGTTTAATCGACATTGTCGAGCCAACAGAAAAAACTGTTGATGCGCTAATGAAATTGAATCTTGCTGCAGGGGTTGATGTCCAGATTAGTCTGGGTTAATTAATAGCTGTAGCTGCTCAGCATCAAATGCTGGGCTTAACTTAAAAGTGTAATGCCTTGAAATAGGCAGCCGTAGCGGGTAAGAGCCCCGTACACTGAGAGGTCATAAAAATGAGTATAGGTCTTGTCGGCCGCAAATGCGGCATGACTCGTGTATTTAGCGAGGATGGTGCGTCTATTCCAGTTACTGTGATAGAAGCGTCACCCAACCTTATTACCCAGATTAAGTCTTTGGAGACTGATGGCTATTCAGCTATTCAGATCACCACTGGCTCCGTAAAAGCTTCCCGTGTAACAAAATCCCAGGCAGGTCACTTCGCCAAATCAGGTGTTGAAGCTGGTCGTGGGCAATGGGAATTCCGTTCTGATAATACAGATGAAGCATTCGAGATTGGCGGCGCGCTTACAGTTGAGCGTTTTGAGCAGGGCCAAAAAGTTGATGTGACCGGTACCTCTAAGGGTAAAGGCTTCCAAGGCGGTGTTAAGCGTTGGAACTTCACCATGCAGGATGCGACGCATGGTAACTCTATCTCTCACCGTGCTCCTGGTTCGATTGGTCAAAACCAAACGCCTGGTCGAGTATTTAAGGGTAAGAAGATGGCAGGTCATATGGGTGCTGAGCAGTGTACTACTCAGAATTTAGAAGTTATCCGCGTTGATGCGGAACGCAATTTGCTACTGATTAAAGGTGCCGTCCCTGGCGCGCCTGGTGGTGACGTTGTTGTTCGGCCAGCAGTTAAGGCGTAAGGGGAGTGTCCATGGAATTAGCAATAGCAACTCCTAAGGGCAACAAAGGAACCGTTGAGGTTTCTGAAGTAGCCTTTGGTAAAGAATTTAATCAAGATCTTGTTCACCAGACAGTTGTTGCGTTTTTAGCCGGTGCCCGTCAAGGCACTAAAGCGCAAAAGAATCGTTCTGCAGTTTCTGGTGGTGGTCGCAAGCCATTCCGTCAGAAAGGAACAGGTCGTGCACGTGCTGGTACTATCCGAAGCCCATTGTGGCGTTCTGGTGGTGTTACATTTGCTGCATCGCCACAGGATCATAGTCAAAAATTAAATCGTAAAATGTATCGTTCTGCGATGCAGTCAATTGTTTCAGAGCTTGCTCGTCAAGAGCGTTTGGTAATTGTCGAGAGCTTTGACCTTGATGCACCTAAGACGAAAGATCTAGTTTCTAAGCTTTCAGACTTTGGATTAAGCGAAGCGCTTATCGTGACTGAAGAGGTAAGTGAAAATCTTTATCTTTCTTCACGCAACCTACACAAGGTTGAAGTCTGTGACTCAGCAGCTGTTGATCCAGTTAGCTTAATTAATTTTGATAAGGTGGTAATTACTGTTGCCGCCCTGAAAAAACTTGAGGAGACATTGGTATGAACCAAGAAAGACTCTTCAAAGTGTTATTAGGACCGCACATCACTGAAAAATCTGCTTCTGCTACTGGGTCAGCGACTCAGGTAGCGTTTAAAGTAGCAACTGATGCGAGCAAACTCGAAGTTAAAAAAGCGGTAGAGAAGCTCTTTGAGGTAAAAGTTGATGGTGTTCGTGTGGTAAATGTTAAAGGCAAAACACGCCGTACAAAAACTGGCATGGGCAAGCGTAGCGATTGGAAGAAGGCTTATGTTCGTCTTGCTGAAGGTCAAGATATTGACTTCTCGGTAACGGAGTGAGGGTTTAGAAATGGCAGTTATTAAAAGAAAACCAACATCACCAGGCAGACGTTTTGTTGTTAGTGTTGTAAATCCAGATTTACACAAAGGTGCACCTTATGCGCCGCTACTAGCACCAAAGAAAAAGTCAGGTGGTCGTAATAGTAATGGTCGTATCACGGTACGTCATATCGGTGGTGGTCATAAGCAGCATTACCGCATAATTGACTTTAAGCGTGATAAAGATGGTATCCCGGCAACAGTTGAGCGTTTGGAATATGATCCAAATCGAAGTGCTCACATTGCTCTAGTATGCTATACCGACGGTGAGCGTCGATATATTATTGCACCTAAGGGTGTATCGGCTGGTGATATATTAGTCTCTGGTAGTGATGCCCCGATTAAAGCGGGTAACACTCTTCCATTGCGTAATATCCCAGTGGGTTCTGTAATTCACTGTGTTGAGATGAAGCCTGGTAAAGGTGCTCAGCTAGCACGTAGTGCGGCAGCATCAGTTCAGCTAGTCGCAAGAGAAGGTGCCTACGCTACGTTGCGATTACGTAGTGGTGAGATGCGCAAGATTCCGGTTGATTGCCGAGCGACTCTTGGTGAAGTGTCGAATAGTGAGCATAGTCTTCGCTCATTAGGTAAGGCGGGAGCTTCTCGTTGGAGAGGTGTTAGACCAACGGTTCGTGGTGTTGCTATGAACCCAGTTGATCACCCACATGGTGGTGGTGAAGGTCGTACATCGGGTGGTCGTCATCCAGTTTCACCTTGGGGTATGCCAACTAAAGGCTACAAAACGCGCAAAAATAAGCGCACTGACAAATACATTGTTCGTCGTCGCAAGTAAGCGAAGACTGATTATTATAAGAGGAAAGCAAACGTGCCACGCTCTCTAAAGAAAGGACCATTCATTGACCTACACCTTGCAAAAAAGGTTGAGGTTGCGGTTGAGAAAAATGAACGTCGCCCAATTAAAACTTGGTCGCGTCGCTCAATGATTCTTCCAGATATGGTGGGTCTTACTATTGCCATTCACAATGGCCGTCAACATATTCCTGTTTTGATCAACGAAGAAATGGTTGGTCATAAGCTGGGTGAATTCGCTCCAACACGTACCTATAAAGGTCACGTTGCGGACAAGAAAGCCAAGTAAGATAGGAGGTTTATTGTGGAAGTAGCAGCCAAATTAAAAGGTGCCAAGTTATCAGCGCAAAAGGCAAGACTTGTAGCTGATCAAATTCGCGGTAAATCCGCTGAATCTGCACTTGAGATTTTACAATTTAGCACCAAGAAAGGCGCTGACATCATTAAGAAAGTATTAGAGTCAGCGATTGCAAACGCAGAGCACAATGATGGTGCTGATGTTGATGAGTTAAAGGTATCAACGATTTTTGTTGATGAGGGTATGACCTTAAAGCGTATTAAGCCAAGAGCTAAGGGTCGTGCGGATAGAATTTTAAAGCGCAGTTGTCACATCACTGTGAAAGTTTCTGAAAAATAGAATCAAGGTTCGGGAGTCCATTAAATGGGTCAAAAAGTACATCCTACCGGTATCCGTTTAGGCATTGTTAAGAAACATGCTTCAACTTGGTATTCGGATAAAGGGGACTATGCAGACAAGCTCAATCAGGATCTCACTGTGCGTGAGTATATCCAAAAGGCGCTTGGTCATGCATCAGTAAGTAATATTGATATTGAGCGTCCTTCGGACAGTGCTCGAATTACTATCCATACAGCACGTCCTGGGATTGTAATTGGTAAAAAGGGTGAAGACGTTGAGAGGCTTCGTAATGAAGTTTCTAAGATGATGGGCTGCCCTGTTCATATCAATATCGAAGAGATTCGCAAGCCTGATCTTGACGCATCACTAGTTGCGCAAAATGTTGCGCAGCAATTAGAGCGAAGAGTTATGTTCCGTCGCGCCATGAAGCGTGCAGTTCAAAACGCTATGCGTTCTGGTGCACAGGGTGTAAAGATTCAAATTGGTGGTCGTTTAGGTGGTGCTGAAATTGCGCGATCTGAATGGTACCGCGAAGGTCGAGTTCCGTTGCATACATTAAGAGCGGATATCGATTACGCAACAGCTGAAGGTAACACAACTTATGGCGTCATTGGCGTTAAAGTGTGGATCTTCAAAGGTGAGATTCTGGGTGGTGAAGAAGCAGTAGCTCCTTCAAAAACTAAGACAAACAAGAAATAAGCGATTAAGAGTAGAGCGAAATGCTACAGCCTAAACGTACAAAATTCCGCAAGATGCACAAGGGACGCAACCGTGGGTTAGCGAACCGAGGAAGCAAGGTAAGCTTCGGTGAATTTGCCCTTAAAGCATCTGGCCGTGGTCGATTGACTGCCAGACAAATTGAGGCAGCTCGTCGTGCAATGACTCGTCATATTAAACGTGGCGGTAAAATTTGGATCCGTGTGTTCCCTGATAAGCCGATTACGAACAAACCATTGGAAGTTCGAATGGGTAAAGGTAAGGGTAACGTTGAATACTGGGTAGCTTTAATTCAGCCTGGTAAGGTCCTTTATGAAATGGAAGGTGTTAGTGAAGAGTTGGCGCGTGAAGCATTTGCGCTTGCTGCTGCTAAGTTGCCAATCGCAACAACCTTTGTTAAACGAACGGTGATGTAAAGATGAAAGCAGAAGATTTACGCGAAAAGTCGGTCGATGAGTTGCAAAAGACCTTGGGTGAAGAGCAAGAAACCCAGTTTAAGTTGCGTATGCAGCAGGCGACTGGTCAGCTTACTGAAAGTCACAAGGTTAAGCAGGTGCGTCGTAACATTGCGCGTCTAAAGACTGTTATAACTCAGAAGGCAGGTGAATAGTTATGTCTGATATCCAAGCATCTACACGTACGCTGAGCGGTAAGATTGTCAGTGACAAAATGGATAAATCCATCACTGTGCAAGTTGAGCGTCGTGTTAAGCATCCAGTTTATGGAAAAATTATGACCAAATCATCAAAGATTAAAGCGCATGATGAAAAGAATGATGCGCGCTTAGGTGACATGGTAACAATTGCCGAGTGTGCGCCAATTTCTAAGCATAAAGCTTGGAAGCTAGTGAACATTGATGAGCGAGCTGTAGCAGAATAACTCTGCTGAAAGCGATAGTTTCGGGGAAAGAAAATGATTCAAACAGAAAGTTATCTTGATGTAGCAGACAACAGTGGCGCACGTCGAGTTATGTGCATCAAAGTGTTAGGTGGATCCCACCGTCGCTATGCTCGAGTAGGTGACATTATTAAAGTTACCGTTAAGGAAGCTATTCCTCGAGGTAAGGTGAAAAAAGGTCAGGTAATGAGTGCCGTTGTTGTCCGCACTAAGAAAGGCTTGCGCCGTCAGGATGGCAGCTTGATCAAATTTGATGACAATGCTGCGGTACTTTTGAATGCAAGTAATGCGCCTGTCGGTACACGTATCTTTGGGCCAGTAACTCGCGAGCTACGCAATGAGAAATTCATGCGAATTATCTCTTTAGCTCCTGAAGTACTTTAATTGAGGTTTTAGACATGGCGATGAAGAAAATCAAACGTGATGACGAAGTTGTCGTTATTGCGGGTAAAGATAAAGGTAAGCGCGGTAAAGTGCTTAAGGTTTTAGACGATACTCGTCTTTTGGTATCTGGCGTGCAAATGATTAAAAAGCACCAGAAGCCAAATCCTCAAGCAGGAATACCAGGCGGTATCATTGAAAAAGAAGCCCCAATTCAGGTTTCAAATGTGGCAATTTTTAATAGTGCGACAAACAAAGCGGACCGTGTTGGCTTTAAAGTAGAAGATGACACTAAAATTCGAGTCTTTAAGTCAAGCGGCGAAGTCGTAGACGCTTAATAATAGGTAGAGCAAATGGCAAGGCTGAAAGAAGTTTATAATACAGATATAGCACCGAAGCTAAAAGATGAGCTCGGGCTGGCGAACGTAATGGAAGTGCCACGCATCCTTAAGGTAACTCTTAATATGGGTGTTGGTGAAGCGCTTGGCGATAAGAAAGCATTAGAGAATGCAGTTGCAGATCTCACGTTGATCTCTGGTCAGAAGCCAGTAATTAATAATGCAAGAAAATCCATCGCTGGCTTTAAGGTTCGTCAGGGCTGGCCAATTGGTACTAAGGTTACCTTGAGAAGCGAGCGCATGTATGAATTTTTAGAGCGCCTCATCAGCGTCGCTATTCCGCGAATTAGAGACTTCCGTGGTATTAGTCCAAAGCAGTTCGATGGCCGAGGTAATTTCTCAATGGGTGTAAGTGAGCAAATCATTTTCCCAGAGATTGATTATGAAAAAATCGATAAGTTGCGAGGTCTTGATATTACAATTACGACATCAGCTCGCAATGATGATGAAGGTCGCGCCCTATTGCGTGCCTTTAACTTCCCGCTGAAAGGTTAAGGTAGCAGATCAATGGCAAAAGTATCTATGATAGAGCGTGAAAAGCGTCGCGCCAAAACAGTTGAGAAATATGCAGCTAAGCGTGCTGAGTTAAAAGCGACGATTAGCAATGTAAATGCTTCAGATGAAGAACGCTGGGAAGCGCAGCAAAAGCTGCAAAAGTTACCCCGTGATGCAAGCCCAAGCCGTCAGCGTAATCGTTGTCGAGTAACAGGTCGTCCTCACGGAGTTTACAGAAAATTTGGTTTGTGCCGAAACAAACTACGCGAAAGTGCTATGCGTGGTTTTGTTCCCGGACTACGTAAAGCCAGCTGGTAGTTTAGGAGCGATATCATATGAGTATGCAAGATCCAGTAGCAGACATGTTGACGTGCATTCGTAATGCACATCACCGTAGCAAGCCAGAAGTCTCAATGCCTTCTTCAAAACTTAAAGCTTCAGTGGCTAAAGTTTTACAAGACGAAGGTTACATTGGCGGCTTCAGTGTAAGCGACGATGTTAAGCCAACCTTAACGGTTGAATTAAAGTATTTTGAAGGCAAGCCTGTGATCGAAGAGATCACACGTATTAGTAAGCCTAGTCTTCGCCAGTATAACGGCAGTAAAGATCTGCCTCAGGTAAGAAGTGGCCTTGGTATCGCTATTGTCACCACTAGTCGTGGTGTGATGACGGACCGTGCTGCAAGAGCTGCCGGTATTGGCGGTGAAATTCTTTGCACAGTATTCTGATAGGAAACAACAATGTCTAGAGTTGCAAATAATCCAGTTGAGTTACCAAAGGGCGTTGAAGTCACTTTGGGTGACTCAGATATCTCCATAAAAGGTGCTAAGGGTACATTGGCTATGGCCATCAACCCTAAAGTAGAAGTTGTCAAAGGCGACAACGTTCTTACTTTTGCCGCCAGAACTGGAGATACCTTTTCACGAGCCATGTCTGGAACAACCAGAGCGTTGGTTAACAACATGGTAGTGGGCGTTACCCAGGGTTTTGAAACCAAACTTGATTTAGTCGGTGTTGGTTACAGAGCGCAGGTACAGGGTAAAAAAATCAATTTAACGCTTGGTTTCTCGCATCCGGTAGTTTACGACTTGCCAGAGGGTGTTTCTGCTGAAACACCAAGCCAGACTGAAGTTTTATTGAAGTCCGCTGATAAGCAAAAGTTAGGACAGGCCGTCGCTGAAGTCAGAGCTTTCCGTCCACCAGAGCCCTATAAAGGTAAAGGTGTACAGATATCTGGTGAATATGTTAGACGTAAAGAAGCCAAGAAGAAGTAATAGGTTAATACCATGAGCGATAAGAAAATATCACGTCAGCGTCGAGCAAGACGTTCACGAATGAAAATACGCGAGCAGGGCGTTACACGTCTATGCATCAACCGTACACCACGTCATATCTATGCGCAGGTTATTGCTGCAAGCAGTTCAGAAGTGCTTGCTAGTGCTTCTACCTTAGATAAAGACTTGAAGTCGGAAGGCACGGGTAATGTGACTGCTGCCGCGGCAGTTGGAAAACTAGTTGCAGAGCGTGCTGTAGCTGCTGGTGTTAAATCAGTAGCGTTTGACCGCAGCGGTTTTAAATATCACGGCCGTGTTAAAGCATTGGCAGACGCCGCGCGTGAAGCCGGCCTCGAATTTTAATAGGTATAAGATATGGCTCTTACAGATAAAAAAGATGCTGCAGCTGACGGAATGTTAGAGAAGTTAGTTCAGGTCAATCGTGTTGCTAAAACTGTTAAAGGTGGTCGAATCTTTGCATTCACTGCTTTGACTGTAGTTGGTGATGGTAAAGGCAAGGTAGGCTTTGGTCGCGGTAAAGCGCGTGAAGTACCTGCTGCTATCCAAAAGGCTAACGAAGCTGCGCACAGAAATATGATTAATGTAGCTTTGGATGGTTCGACTATCCAATATGCCACTAAAGGCATTCACGCTGCTTCAAAAATCTATATGCAGCCTGCATCAGAAGGTACCGGTGTAATTGCTGGTGGTGCGATGCGGTCGGTATTAGAACTTGCGGGTGTACAGAATGTATTAGCTAAGTGCTATGGTTCTACTAACCCTGTAAATGTTGTTAGAGCTACGTTTAAGGCTCTACGAGATATGAAGTCTCCAGACGATGTTGCTGCAAAACGCGGCAAATCTGTTGAAGAAATTCTGAACTAGTTGACGCATTTAAGCGTCTCGGTGATTGGAAAAAGATCATGGCTAAAGCTAAAGTAAAAAAAGTTAAAGTCACTCAAATTAAGAGTGCAATCGGACGATTAAAGAACCATCAGGCTTGCTTGAATGGTTTGGGGCTACGACGTATACGCCATTCTGTGGTTGTAGAAGACACGCCGTCTATTCGTGGCATGATCAATAAAGTTAACTATATGTTGCAGGTTGAGGAAGCGTAAGATGCGTCTGAACACCCTAAGCCCGGCTCCGGGTAGAGTAAAAGAAGGTAAACGCTGTGGTCGCGGAATTGGTAGCGGTCTAGGCAAAACTGGCGGTAGAGGTCACAAAGGCCAAAAGGCTCGATCTGGCGGTTCAATTCGTCCAGGTTTCGAGGGTGGTCAAATGCCTTTGCAGAAGCGGTTACCGAAATATGGTTTCACCTCTCGAATGGCCGCATTAACTGCTGAAATTCGTTTGTCGGAACTTAACCTTGTTGAAGGTGAGATTGTTGATATTGATGCGTTGAAGAAAGCGCGACTAATCAATAGCAGCATTACTCGCGCCAAGGTTATAGGTTCAGGTGAAGTAACTAAAGCGGTTACACTTAAAGGTATCGGTGCTACCAAAGGTGCTGCTGCTGCGATTGTAGCTGCTGGCGGCAAGGTAGAAGAGTAACTCTTATGGCCAGTGCAGATTCATTATCAATGGGTAATTCAAAAGGGTTAGGAGAGCTTTGGGCTCGTCTGCGCTTTTTGCTTCTGGCCATTATTGTTTACCGCCTAGGAACTCATATTCCAGTTCCTGGCTTTGATCCAGAGCGTTTATCTGACTTATTTACTCAGAATCAAGGGACTTTCTTGGGTCTGTTTAATATGTTCTCGGGCGGTGCCCTTGAGCGAATGAGTATTTTAGCACTGGGTGTTATGCCCTATATTTCTGCTTCGATTATTATGCAGCTTCTTTCAGCTACTGTTCCTTCACTAGAACAGCTTAAAAAAGAAGGTGACAATGGTCGTCGTCAGATTAATCAGTACACACGTTATCTAACTGTTGCACTTGCCTTATTCCAGGGAACTGGTCTGGCTGTCAGCTTTGCCTCTCAGGGTTTAGCATTCGAAGTGAGCAGTATGTTTTATCTTGTAGCCATCGCTTCATTAGTATCAGGCGCTGTGTTCTTGATGTGGTTAGGTGAGCAGATTACCGAACGTGGTATTGGTAACGGCATTTCGATGCTAATTTTTGCTGGTATCGTTGCAGGTATTCCAGGTGCTATTGGTCAGGCAATTGAGTCAGCACGTCAGGGTGATCTTAACTCACTTATGTTGTTGGTTATTTTGATTCTTGCACTAGCCGTTGTTTATTTTGTTGTGTTTATTGAGCGTGGTCAAAGAAGACTTACAGTTAATTATGCACAGCGTCAGGGTCGTAAAGCCTATAGTGCTCAGACTTCACATTTACCTCTTAAGGTAAATATGGCAGGTGTAATTCCTGCGATTTTCGCGAGTAGTTTATTATTATTCCCAGCCTCTATTAGTCAGTGGTTCGGACAGGGTGTAAATGCACCAGCATGGTTACAGGATATTTCTTTATTGATTGGTCCTGGTCAGCCTTTGTATGTGTTGCTTTTCTCTGCATTAATTATTTTCTTCAGCTTCTTTTATACGGCGTTGATGTATAACCCGAAAGAAGTGGCTGATAATTTGAAAAGGGGCGGTGCTTATTTGCCAGGAATTAGACCTGGTGATCAGACCGCGAAATATATTGACAGTGTGACCACGCGTTTGACATTGATAGGTGGTATTTATATTACTTTGATTTGTTTGATGCCTCAGTTCTTGAATGTGTACTTTAATGTGCCTTTCTACCTGGGCGGTACATCGCTGTTAATTGCGGTTGTTGTAACTATGGATTTTATGGCTCAAGTGCAGTCACATCTTATGTCTCAACAATATGATTCGCTAATGAAAAAGGCCAACCTTAAAAACGTTGGTCGCAAGTAAAGAGGTGATGCTGTGAAAGTACGTGCATCTGTAAAAAAGATTTGTCGTAATTGCAAGATTGTCCGTCGTAACGGTGTGGTAAGAGTAATTTGTAGTGTTGAACCACGTCATAAACAACGCCAGGGATAATCTGGTTGATTTTTGATATGTCTATCGGTATCCTAGCGCGCCCTTTGAGTAGGCTATGAAGTCTACACAAAGAGCACTAGAACTGATTAAACTCATAGTATAATGGAGTAATGTGAATGGCCCGTATTGCCGGTGTCAACATACCCGATAACAAACATGCAGTCATTTCATTGACTTACGTGTTCGGTGTTGGGCGCCCAACTGCAGCAAAGATCTGTGCAGAAGTGGGTATTGCAGAGGACACAAAGATTTCTGAGCTCAACGAAGCTCAACTCGATAAACTACGTGCTGCTGTAGGGCAGAACGAAGTTGAGGGTGACCTTCGTAGAGAAAACAGCATGAATATTAAGCGTTTGATGGACTTGGGCTGCTACCGCGGTTTAAGACATCGTCGCAGTCTTCCAGTGCGCGGACAGCGTACCAAGACGAACGCACGCACCCGAAAGGGCCCGCGTCGTCCAATTAAAAGATAATTAGGATCGGTTTCTAATGGCAAAAGCAGCAACTAAAACCACCCGTAAAAAGGTCAAGAAGGTCGTTGTCGACGGTATCGCGCACATTAACGCTACCTTTAACAACACAATTATCACGATTACTGATCGTCAGGGTAATACACTGTCTTGGGCTACCTCTGGTGGGTCAGGTTTCCGTGGTTCTCGTAAAAGTACACCTTTCGCAGCTCAGGTTGCGTCAGAACGTGCTGGCGAGGCTGCTAAAGAATATGGATTGAAGAATCTTGAAGTTCGCGTCAAAGGACCTGGTCCTGGCCGTGAATCTGCAGTAAGAGCGCTTAATAGTGCTGGATTCAAAGTTCAAAGCATTACCGATGTGACGCCGATTCCACATAACGGTTGTCGTCCGCCTAAAAAGCGTCGCGTGTAGAAAGGAATAAATAATGGCTAGATATTTAGGACCAACTTGTAAGTTATCACGCCGTGAAGGAACAGATTTGTTCCTTAAGAGTGGCGTTCGTCCACTCGAGTCTAAGTGTCGCTCTGAGAGCGCACCAGGACAGCACGGTCAACGTCGTGGCAGATTATCTGACTACGGTGTTCAGTTACGTGAAAAGCAAAAAGTACGTCGTATTTACGGTGTTCTTGAGAAGCAGTTCCGTAACTATTATAAAGCTGCAGCTAAGATTAAAGGTAACACGGGTGAAAACCTACTTACTCTTTTAGAAACTCGTTTAGATAACGTTGTTTATCGTATGGGTTTTGGCTCGACTCGCGCTGAGTCGCGTCAGCTAGTTGCACACAATGCAATTCTAGTAAACGGACAAAAAGTAAATATACCTTCATACAATGTTCAGGTAGGTGATGTTGTTAGCCTCCGTGAAAAGTCCAAAAAGCAGCTACGTGTTCAAACTGCGCTTCAACTTGCATCACAACGTGGTGAAGTAGAGTGGGTTGCAGTTGATAGCAGCAAAATGGAAGGTACATTCTCAAGAAATCCTGACCGTGCAGATTTGCCGGCTGAGATCAATGAGAATCTTATTGTTGAATTGTATTCTAAGTAATCGCTGAATAGCTCTTACAGGAAAAAATATGCAAAATTCTGTTAACGAATTTCTTACCCCAAGAAATATTGATGTAACTTCGTACGATGCTAACCATGCCAAGGTTGTTCTTGAACCTCTTGAAAGAGGGTTTGGTCATACTTTAGGTAATGCATTGCGTCGCATCCTTCTTTCTTCGATGACTGGTTGTGCTATTACAGAAGTTGAAATTGAAGGTGTTGAACATGAGTACTCAGCTATTGAGGGTGTTCAAGAAGATGTGATGGAAATCCTTCTTAACCTTAAGTCTGTTGCTACTTTAATGGAAGGCCGTGACGACACTACTGTTACCCTAAGCGTTCAAGGCCCTGGCCCTGTGACCGCCGGTGACATTGAAGGTGATGGTCATATTGAGGTTATTAACCCAGATCATGTTATTGCTAACATCACGGGTAAAACTAAATTAAATATGCAGCTTCGTATTGTTAGAGGTCGTGGATATCAGCCATCTGATGCACGTGCTTCTGATGAAGAAAGCCGTACTATTGGTCGCTTACAGTTAGACGCTACTTTTAGCCCAATTTTCAAAGTCTCTTATGATGTTGAAAATGCTCGTGTTGAAAATCGTACTGACTTGGATAAGCTGGTTCTTGAGCTAGAGACTAATGGAACAATTGATCCTGAAGAATCTATACGCCGAGCGGCTACTATCCTTCAGCAGCAGTTAGCAGTATTTGTTGATCTTGAGGGTGAAGCAACTGCTGAGCCTGAAGAAGAAGAGGATCAAATCGATCCAATTCTACTTCGTCCAGTGGACGATCTTGAGTTAACTGTAAGATCTGCAAACTGTCTGAAAGCAGAAAGTATTTATTACATTGGTGATTTGATTCAGCGTACAGAAGTAGAGTTGCTGAAGACGCCTAACCTAGGTAAGAAATCATTAACTGAAATTAAAGATGTGTTGGCTTCTCGTGGTTTATCTTTGGGAATGCGCCTAGAGAATTGGCCGCCAGCTAGTCTACAAACAGAACGTGAGCTAGCTTAAGCGCTTAGCTTGTATAAAATCATTGCTGAGAAAGCAAAGAATTAAGGAATAGTATCATGCGTCATCGCTATAGTGGTCGCAAACTCAACAAAACCAGCTCTCACAAAAGAGCTATGTTCCGTAATATGACGGCTTCATTGGTTGAGCATGAGTTAATTAAGACAACCTTGCCAAAGGCGAAAGAGCTTCGTGGTTTTGCTGAGCCTCTAATTACCCTTGCCAAGGAAGATTCAGTTGCTAATCGTAGATTAGCGTTTGATCGTCTTCGTAACAAAGAAACTGTTGGAAAGCTTTTCTCTGATTTAGGTCCTCGTTATCAAGAGCGTCCAGGTGGCTACCTACGTATCCTTAAATGTGGTGTGCGTACTGGTGATAAAGCACCTATGGCCTATGTTGAGCTTGTGGGTCGTGAGATTGTTGAAGCTGAAGAAGTTGAAGCCGTAGAAGCTGCTGAATAAGTTTTTATAGTTTTAAAAAAACCGAGCACTGCTCGGTTTTTTTTGGTCTTAATTTTAGACAATAAATTCTTGGTGAAATATTTGTTGGTCTTCTAGACACATTAAACGCATTGAACCACCCCAAACGTATCCTGTATCTAAGGCAAATAGGGGCGATTTAAAGGGCTTTCCTTTTAATGCTGCCCAGTGCCCAAATATAATCTCAATAGGGTTCTTATCAGTTCGCTCGAAGCTAAACCAGGGTTTATAGGGTTCGGGTTGGCTGATGCAGTCTTTTGCTTTGAGATCTAGTCGTCCCTGCGGGTCACAAAAGCGCATTCGGGTTAAATAGTTGGTAATTGTTCTTAGTCGCTCACTGCCTGTTATGCTGTTATGCCATAAATCGGGGTGATTGCCGTACATATGATCAAAAAAAGCTTTCCGTTGTGTTGATTGAATCGCATCACTGACTTCATTGGCGAGGCTTTGTGCCTGTGCTAGTTCCCATATATGCGGGATACCTGCATGCACAATTTGGTAGTTGCCCTCAGAAAGTAACAACGGTTGACTGCGAAGCCAGCTACAGATACTTTCTCTGTCGGGCGCTTCCAGTACTTCCTGAATAGTATCCTGCTCACTGGGTGCTCTTATTCCCTCAGCAATAGCCAATAGATGAAGGTCATGGTTACCCAGAACCATTTTAAAAGCACTGCCAAGCCCCATGCAGTATCTCAATGTTTCAAGAGACTTTGGGCCTCGATTTACAAGGTCTCCAGCGGAGATAAGTGTGTCGCGTGATGGGTTGAAGGCAACCTTAGTTAAAAGGGCTTTAAGGGGGTCTAAGCAGCCTTGAACATCACCCACAGCATACTTTGCCATAATTAGTTAACCGTATTAGGCACTGCGAGCAAAAAAGGTGAAATCGGTGCTTCAACCGGGTGGCCTAAATCATTGACCATCTGATAAGAGCCTTGCATGGTGCCAATAGGGGTTTTAAGAACAACGCCACTACTGTATTGGTATCTATCATTCACTTCAATTCTAGGTTGCTCGCCTATAACCCCAGGGCCTTGAACTTCTTTTTTTTGCTGGTCGCTATCGACAATAATCCAATGTCTTGTCAGAAGTTTGACGGCTTGGGAGGAGTTGTTTTCAATTGTTATGTGGTAAGCAAAAGCATACTGGTCGACTTCCGGCTTCGATTGCCCCAGTAGATACTCGGTAACAACGGTTACATTAATATTGGACAGTTTATCAGCGGGCATGAAATCACTCATCTAATGAAACCTTATTTTGATGAATAGAGTTACTAAGAGCGACAAATTCTTTCACAGAAAGCTGTTCTGGGCGTTTTGTGAGCTCTATAGGCGGGTTTGTCGTGTCGATATATGCAGCGAAAGAACTCAAGCAATTCTTTAAGGTTTTGCGGCGCTGCTGAAAGCAAAGGCTTACCAGTTGGCGGAGTAGCTTTGGGTCATCTGCTTTGTATGGCGTATCTGCATAGGGAGTTAACCTTACCACCGCAGACTGCACCTTAGGTGCAGGATTAAAAGAGGAGGGTGGTACTGGGATTAGCGGATTAACGCGGCAATGATATTGGATCATGACCGACAGCCTTCCGTAGGATTTATTACCTGGTCCAGCACAGAGACGGTCAACCACTTCACGCTGCAGCATAAAGTGCATATCTCTAATCATTGTTCTCGCCTCAAGAAGATGAAACAGCAGAGGCGTAGAAATATTATAGGGTAGGTTACCTACCAGTCGCATTTTATCGCCCGTAAAAAACTGCGAGTAATCAGTTTTCAGCGCATCACTGTTAATAATAGTGACATCGGGAAAGTCGGCGAGCTTGTGCTTTAAGAACTCTATCAGATCGCGATCTAGCTCAACCAATGACATGCTAGGACAGCGCTTGACTAAATGCTCGGTAATCGCCGCCATTCCTGGACCAATTTCGATGAGGTTATCTTCGGGTATAGGATTGATGGCAGACACAATTTGACCGATAACCTGCTGGTCTATAAGAAAGTTTTGCCCAAAACGTTTACGCGGCTTATGCGGGCTATTCATTGTTCACCATTCGAGCGTCGCTCAGCCATTTGCGCGGCGCAGTCTAGGGCGACCTCAAAGCTGCCCTTATCGGCGATGCCTTTGCCAGCAAGATCAAGCGCGGTACCGTGATCTACAGAGGTTCTAATAATAGGCAGGCCTAGCGTAATATTAGCTGCACGCCCAAAGCCACTATGCTTGAGTACAGGTAATCCTTGATCATGATACATGGCAAGAACAGCATCGGCATTTGATAGGTATTTTTCTGTGAATAGAGTATCTGCGGGATAGGGCCCTGCAATGGCCATACCTTGTTGTTTAAATTGTTCAATCACCGGAGAGATGATATCGATTTCTTCATTGCCAAGATGCCCGCCTTCACCGGCATGGGGGTTTAGGCCGCAGACCAATATTTTTGGCTCTTTTATACCAAATTTTGTGCATAAATCATGGTTGAGAATATCAATAACTGATTCCAACAGGGGAGCAGTTATTGCATCAGCTACGTCGCGAAGAGGCAAATGGGTAGTGGTAAGTGCAACCCGTAAATTATCGGTTGCTAACATCATGACAACTGTATCAGTATGAGTCTTCAGAGCAAGGTATTCGGTGTGCCCTGAAAAATCGATTCCTGCGTCATTAATAATAGATTTTTGCACAGGGCCAGTGACGAGGCCGGAACATTTATTAGCCTGGCAGGCCTCAATGGCAGCATCTAAGCAGGCCAGTACATAGGGCGCATTGGCAGTATTTAGCTCGCCTACTTTTACTTCACAATCTGTATCAATAGGAGATATATACAGTTCGCCGGGTAGAAGGGGTGTAGCTAGATTGTGCGGCTCATAAGGCTTTAGTTGCAAGGGTAACCCAAGCAGCTTAGCGCGCTCGGTTAGCATTTTCGGGTCCGCAAAGGTCACGAGTTGCTGTGCGCAACCATTCTGTACTGCTTGTATAAGCAGTTCGGGCCCAATACCTGCCGGTTCGCCGGGCGTTATTGCCAATCTGCTAGTCATTTAGATCTCTTTGATCTCGATATAGGCTTCATCGCGCAGTTTTTGTTGCCATACCTGAAGTTCTTCTGAGTACTTTCGCTGGCGAAGTAAATTATCAGCTCTATTGCGTAAAATATCATCACTAAAGTCTTGCATGCGGCGCTCGGTCACTTGCAATATATGCCATCCAAATTGCGACTGGAAAGGTGCGCTTATTTCGTTGAGCTCAATACTACCCATAGTTTGCTCAAATTCGGGAACAAACAGACCAGGTGTTGACCAACCCAAACTTCCCCCTTTTAGGGCAGAACCCGGGTCTTTGGAATGCTGCTTGGCTAACTTGGCAAAATCTTCACCCTCAATAATCTGTGTACGAATATCTTCTAAGAGCTCGACTGTTTGCTGTTCGTCTCTAATTTGGTTGGGTGTTAGTAAAATATGTCGAGCAAAATGTTGTTCTATAAGTTGTTCGCCACCACCTTTACGCTCGTAAAGTTTTAATAAATGGAAGCCTGCACCACTTCGAATAGGTTCTGATACCTGTCCTAGTTCAAGGTTTTTGAGGGACTCGCTAAACGGAAGAGGGAGTTGAGCAAGTTTACGCCATCCCAAATCACCACCTTCGAGAGCACTTTGATCGTCGCTGTTGGCTATTGCTAGCTGTTTGAAGTCAGCTCCCTCTGCAAGTTGTTGAGTGATTTCAGACAACTTGTTTTTAATGATTTCTAGTTCATCAACCGTCGCCGTTGAGGGTGCAGATAGCAGAATTTGACCAATTGACACATCTGGTGAGGTCACTAGCTTTCCTTCCTCAGAGTTAAGAAAGTTATTTAACTCTTGCTCACTAATTTGAATGCCGCGCATAACAGTGCCCTGTTGCACCTGCATGATGATCATTTCATTGGCAATTTCTTGGCGTATTTTTGCCATAGTTTCACCGCTCGCATGAATCTGCGCAATATATTCTTCAACGCTAATATTGTTACTGGCCGCAATTCGAGCAATGGTTTGATCGATCTCTTGATCGGCAATACGAACGCCAACTTTATCGCCAATATTGAGTTGAAGGCGTTCTAGAATCAGTCTCTCAAGTACCTGTTTTTTCACAATATCTGTAGCAGGGGGTTCGGTACCTGATTGTTGGATTTGTCGTAAAATGTTGGCAGTGCGCTGCTCAAGCTCAGTCTGTAGAACTATATTGTCGTCGACAATTGCGGCCACGCGATCAAGTAAAACAACCTCCGCTAATACAGTGGATGAACAAACGACTAATAGCGCTAATTGCGCGATGATATTTAGTTTAAAACTTTTCCATAGGCTCATAGCCATAGATTCCTTTTTTCAAAATTGAGCCCACTCGACTGCCAGTTCCAGCCAGCCCTCTTAATTGGACCTGTAAGAATATACCATTCTTTGGGGTAAGTAGTTCAGGGCTTGCATCTTCATAGCGATTATCCAACCAACGCCGAACAATTAATCCTGCTCGCCAACAACAGTTGTTATATTCGAACCCAGTAAACAGTTCAAGTTCCCTATTATTAGAAAAATCATGGTGCCAGCGACCCAGCCAATTGAAATTTCTCCCCATAGGTAGACTAAATGATAGATCTAGCTGATCAATTTTTTCAGTCACTGAGGCGGTGGTCATGGTTGCGGACTCTAGGCGCGAATATCGGTAGCCTATATTAAATATTTTGTTTTCATTATTGCGGTAATAAAGGTTGGCCGCCCCTTTTTCCATTTTCTTTTGGCTGTTGTCGTATATGGCTTCATTATTGATACGCCAGTTATTATTAATTCTTAAGCTAAGCTTAAAAGCGATATCCGATTTTTTGCGTTCGAGATTATTTGACGAGTTATCGAGTTGTAGAAGTGTCACTTTTCTATCATCAAAATAGACAGCTTGCGCAATACTGGCTCGAAGCTTCTCTTGACCTGAGTGTTTATTGATATAGCTAGTTGAGAGCCCTAGGGTCAAGCGATGGTCATCTGAAATACGATCACCACCGGTAAAACGATCGGGGCTAAATAACTGTGAATAAGACGGCATCATTACTTGACTATCAAAATCAGGTAAATGACTTTGATTGTGGTAGTTTGAATTGATATAGAACAATCTGGGTTCTAGGGTTTGCTTATAGTTCTTAAATAAACCATTAAGCTTTTCAAATCTTAACCCGGCATCAAGGCTAACAAAAGGCGTGGTAATCTTGGGGTCTAATTGTGGGTCAATAGTAGAATTTACAGGATCTAAAACAGCATTATTCAGTTGATATGCCAGATGTTGTATTCCAATTTTGGGTGTAAAGTAGCCCCAGTCGCTGCGTTTATCTAATCCAATATTATAATTGAGCCTTGTCCGACCGCCGCTGACAAGGCTGTCTGAATGATGTGAAAATTCCGACTGCTGAGTATCTATCCCGATGGTGACGTCGTTATCTAAATGATAGTTACCCTTAGCAGATAGTCTAGATTTAAGTCGGTATGGGCTCTCAATACCGTAGGTGATCGATTGATAATCTAAAGCTTCAAGAGTAAATTTCCAGTGATCCGTTTGATAGCCGAGGCTTCCAACTCGACTGAGGTAAGTTGGGTTAATCTCTTCATCGGTAAAACTACCAAAGTCAAAGAAATAGGCCTTGTCGCTAACGTCATTGATATCTAGAAAAGAAGACCATGATTTAGAAAAGTTGCCATTGTGCTGAAGGCGAGCGAGGTAACGATCATCACCCTGATTAGGCAAGGGTTCGCTGGGGTCTAGTAAATTGTCGGGTCGATTACCGCCCTGATCATTGCCAAGGTAACCCGCTGAGAACTCAGTCTGTGACCAGCGACTGAGATGCCTGAATTTTGCTTCAAGTGCGGTGCCACGATGTTGCAAGTAACGCGGTGTTAATGTGGCATCATAGTTGGGTGCCAAATTTAAATAGATCGGCAATGATAAGTCGATGCCATTGGTGTCGTCATTGGAGATGCTCGGGAAAAGTAGGCCGCTAGAGCGGCGGTCACTTATTGGAAATTTCCCGTAGGGAAAATAAAAAATTGGCAGGCCAGCAACATCTAGACGCGCATTCTTTATGGTAGCAAAGCCTGAATTTTGGTCTAGTTTGATCTCGTTGGTTTTCAGCTGCCAGGTATTAAGACCGGGTTCACAGCTGGTGTAAGTTGCATCCTCAATGATAATCAAACCATCTGCTTGTCTGCGCAGTAGATCTGCAGAGCCTCTCACACCGGCCTCGTGAAGAACATAGTCAACATTCTTGAGTTTAATTTCTTGGCTATCTAAATTTAACAGCGCATCATCGCCTGCAAGCAGCATATTAGGCTCTCGAAAGCGCACATTACCCGACAGGTTAATTTGACGATTCTCTTGATCAACCAGTGCAAGATCACTGGTAATTTGACGATATCCCTGAGTAATATTTACATCACCCCTTAAAATAGCCGCTGAACCGTCGCCGGTTTCGGTGCTTAGGGCGCTTACTCGAAGAGGGGCCTCACTGGGCTCCTTCGTTGACTCTTCTCCTTCAGATTGGGGTTCGAGGAATGCGCCACAGCAGAATCTGGGTATCTTTGCCTGCTGCTCGGCATCCATTTCTTGTCTATCAACCCAGTCGAGGTCTCGCTTTACCTCGGATGAGTCAACAGTGGTTTCGCCCCAGGTAGCTGAGGTAAATAGGAAGACGGCTGTAGTAAGAAAGCGGTATTTAACTGCGTTTAACAAAACTATTCTCATTGGAAAAACATATTCTGTCTATTCTAACGTATCTAAGTTAGAAAATGATGATTCTTGCTTAATAAAACTGCAGGGATATTTAGATTTTTTTTAGATAATTTGAATGCTTATCCTCTCTTGGGGATATAATGAATCTGCACTTTTCAGATGTAAAAATAGTTATGCAGAATCAACAGCAGTTTTCTCGATGGATTGAACAGTCTTTGCCGGATGGAGTAGACATTCAATGCCCTATGCGGCTTGATGCGCTCGCTGGAGATGCTGGTTTCCGGAGATATTATCGAACCAATACCTATCCAACACTAATAGCCGTGGATTCGCCACCCGCCAAAGAAAAAAATTGGGCTTATGTCGATATATCTTTATTTTTAAAGTCACAGGGGATCAAAACACCCAAAATCCATGCGGTTAATTTTGAATTAGGTTATTTCTTACTAGAAGATTTTGGCCCAGTTTTGTTCGCTCAGAACATTGAAAAGAACGGTAAAGATCGTTTGTATGATCAGGCAGAGCAGGCGTTGTTACAAATTCAGCAGGCTACCGAGGCAACCCCGTCTATTCCATGCCATGATGAGGGTAAGTTGCATGATGAAATGGCTTTATTTGAGCGTTGGTTTTTAAATGAATTATTAGAGGTTAAGTTGAATGATAGCGAGAAAAAGCAACTTAACAGCCTATTCCAAAGTCTTGTAGAAAGTGCCTTAGAACAGCCTCAAGTTATGGTGCACACAGATTATCATTCGCGTAATTTAATGATTTTGGCCGACGAAACACTGGGAGTCATTGACTTTCAGGATGCTATGTACGGTGCAATTACCTATGATTTGGTTTCTTTGTTAAAAGACTGTTATGTGAAATGGCCCTCTGATTGGGTTGCAATGCGGGTTGCTAGTTTCAAGCAGCATCCTGAGGTGGCCGCAAGACTAGACTCTGTAGATGATAAGCAGTTTACCCAATGGTTCGACCTTATGGGTCTTCAGCGGCATATCAAGGTATTAGGGGTTTTTGCTCGGCTTGCACTGCGGGATAGCAAATCTGGGTATTTGAATGATTTGCCGCTGGTGATCGATTATTGCCTAGAGGCCTCAGAGCGTTATCCTCAAACTTTGCCGTTTAATCATTGGTTTAAGCAAAAAATCATGCCGCTGGTGATTAAAATGCCTTGGTATAAAATCCCTTCAGGTGACTGCTAATGAAGGCGATGATCCTGGCTGCAGGCTATGGTAAGCGATTGCGACCACTCACTGATAAAACACCTAAACCGATGATTTCTGTGGCAGGCAAGCCGTTGCTTCAACATCATATTGAGCGTTTAGTTGCTATGGGTATCACTGAGATAGTGATTAATATTTCTTGGCTTGCGGAACAGATTGAGAATTTTTTTGGCGACGGCTCAAATTTTGGCGTTCATATTACTTGGTCAAAAGAGCCGGAGCCGCTTGAAACGGGCGGCGGGATTTTGAAGGCATTGCCATTATTGGAGGATGCGCCCTTTCTATTGATTAATGGTGATATTTGGACTGATTTTCCATTGCCAACAGTGACGGATATTTCATTAGAAGATGATCAGTCAGCTTGGTTGCTTCTGGTTAATAATCCTCAACATAATCCAGCCGGTGACTTTGGTCTGCAAAAGGGTTTGATCAGTTATCAGCCGGAAGTGAAATATACTTTCAGTGGCATCAGTCTGTTTAAACCAGCGTTGTTTTCTGACTATGCCAAGAACATTACTGATGCTTCCTGTTTTCCTTTAAGAGATGTTTTGCGACCAGCAATTGAGTCTAAACACATTATCGGCTCGGTTTACGCAGGTCATTGGTGTGATGTAGGAACCATTGAACGCTACAATCAACTGAACAAGCACTTTGACTTACTTAAATGAAAAACAAAAAAGTCTGGTATAGCCAAATATTCAAGTTATTTTTCTGGCTAACATTATGTCTGGTTGCTGTGCTTTCTATGTTAGCAGTTCCTGGGCAGCAGATATTTCAAGGGCAAGATAAGCTTAGCCACTTGTTAGTTTACATGATTTTATTTGGACTGCTTTTGTTGGCCTATGGCAAGCAGTGGAGCTTGATTTCGCTGGGTATTCTTTTGGCGTGTTTTAGCGGGCTTATTGAAGTGGCTCAATCATTTACTGGCTCCCGACAGGCGGAATGGCTTGATCTTTTAGCTAATATATTAGGAATTTTAGTGGCGGCTTTATTTTATAAGGCATTGCAGTCTTATAAAAATACTAGCACCTAGGCTTGTAAAAGAAGTTTGATATTCTTGGGATGTAAGGTTTGGCTACCCGCAAAAGACAGCACTAATGTGGTTATTTCACTCCAAAAATCCGCTTTACGTAAGCCTTTTACACCCCTATCAATAGCGCCTGCCTGATGAATAAGCATGCGCAGGTGAGCGGGGGATAGTCGGCCTAAGGCTTTGCGAAATAGCGGGATACGTTTATCCCATACCCCAGAGTTTTTCAGTGCCCGATCCCTTTGTTCGCCCAATGCGACTGCCTGACTCGCTTTATTTAAGATGCGAAGTTCTCTGGTAATTGCCCAGAGAAGCGCCAGCGGATCCGTGCCTTCGTTTTCTAGCCCGCGCAATGCTCTAGCCGCAGATTCAGCATCACCCTCTAACACCTTATCCACAAAAGAAAAAAGATTGTATCTGGCACTATCAGCCACCACTGTGGACATAATATCAGCATCGACTTTACCTTCTAGGGAGAGCAGGGTCAGTTTGTTAATTTCTTGCATGGCTGCAAGTAGATTGCCCTCTACTCTATCGGCAAGTATATTGACTGCCTCAGTATTAGCGTTGATGCCATGTTGCTGGAGACGCTGACCAATCCATCTTGGTAGTTGCTGAGAGCTGACAGGCCATACCTGTATATGGGCACCATGAGCTTCCAGCGTTTTCATCCACTTACTTTGATAGCTGCTTTTTTCTAGCTTGGGTAAAACAACAAGAATTAGGTTGGTATCATTAAGGTTTTCACAGAGCTCACAAAGTGCCTTGCTGCCTTTATCGCCCGGCTTGCCATTGGTAATTCGTAGTTCGAGAATTTTTTTATCGGCAAAAAGAGAAAGAGAATTCGTTTCGTTAAAAACATGGTTCCAGTCAAATCTACCATCGATATCGAAGGTTTCTCTCTCGTTATAACCTAACTGGCGTGCAGCAGATCTTATATCATCGGTTGCCTCTTGAGAGAGAAGCGGCTCATCGCCACTAACCACAAAAATCGGCGGCAGCTGTTTTGTTTGCAAACCTTTTTGCAAAAAAGCATTGAGCTGTTCCGGTTTGATTTTCACTCTAGAGGTTCTGCG
>JABBBH010000032.1:17310-25990 GCA_018607525.1 SAR92 clade bacterium | reverse complement strand
TTTGCAAAAAAGCATTGAGCTGTTCCGGTTTGATTTTCACTCTAGAGGTTCTGCGTTAATTGATGCCTCGCTAATACGGCTAAGCATTTGTCTAACAATATCAAAGCGCAGGCTATCTTGAACCAGTGACTCTTCGTTTTTAGAGGCTAATACATCAAGTTCATTGAAGTCATGACTGCTTTCCGCATAAGCCGTGGTCAGAGGTATGATTTGTCTTCCCATGTTATCAATCATCATATAGTCCACTGCCTGATAGAGTTGATACTGGGAGGCGCGAATATTGATATTCACAGCACTAATTCTTCGCGAACTCTGAGTATCAATTATCTTAATTAAATAATCTGCCTCAGCATTGGTCTCAACCAGTTTCACATGGTTGGCATTGAGTTCGCGGCGCAATGCCAAACCAATATTGGCCTGAGAATCTGAATAGCTGACATATACATTGCCAAGATCATTAGCTATGGGGGACATGTCGCGAAGCTGCCATCCACATCCGTTCAATGCTAGAGAAATACAGATTAGAATATAAATCATTGGTTTTGCTAGCATCGCATCAGCCTTTATTTAAATAATGTTTAGTTAGCTACAATATTAACTAATCTTCCAGGAACCACAATCACTTTTCGGACGGTATTTCCTTCGGTAAAGCGCATAACATTTGGCTCCTCTAGAGCGCATTTTTCAATGTTATTCTTAGTCTCATCAACAGCAACCTGTATTTTACCCCTTACCTTGCCGTTGACCTGAACTACCATTTCAATGGCGCTCTGAACCAGCGCAGAATCGTCTACCACAGGCCATGAAGCATCAGCCACATTAGTTTTATTGCCCATTGCTTGCCATAGGCTATGACAGATATGCGGCACGATTGGGGCAAGTAGCAAAATCGCTGAGTTAAGCGCTTCGTGTCGAACTGCTTGCGACTGATCATCGATGTCGCTGAGTTGAGAAATATTATTAAGTAGTTCCATAACCGCGGCAATTGCCGTATTAAACGTATAGCGCCTTCCAAAATCATCGCTGACTTTTTCGATGGTTTGGTGAGTTTTTCTGCGTAAATCTTTTTGTGCGTTGGTTAAGCCATCCAGATTGAGGTCAGTTGAGGGTTGTAGCTCGCAGTGTGCAGTAACTGCCATCCAAAGACGTTTTAAAAATCTATGAGCGCCAGCCACACCGTCGTCGCTCCACTCCAGAGTTTGTTCTGGGGGTGCGGCAAACATAGTAAACAGCCTTACGGTATCAGCACCGTGCTGCTCGATAGCCGCCTGAGGATCAACGCCATTATTTTTTGATTTAGACATTTTAATAATGCCGCCACTTTTGACTTCTTCGCCCGTAGAAATTTCTGTGGCCTTAAGGGTGCGGCCCTTTTCGTCACGCTCAACATGGACGTCAGAGGGAGAAAGCCATACTTTGCGACCCTCGTCCTCAGTATAAAAGGATTCCGCTAAAACCATGCCTTGGCAGAGTAAGCTTTTAAAAGGCTCATCACTTTCTACAAAGCCTTCATCTCTGAGTAGTTTGTGAAAAAATCGGGCATATAAAAGGTGCAAAATAGCATGCTCAATACCGCCTACATACTGATCCACTGGCAGCCAATAATTAGCTCGCTCGGGGTTGAGCATAGATTGGTCTTCGTCTGAGCAAGTAAAGCGAGCATAGTACCAAGAGGATTCCATAAAGGTATCGAAGGTATCTGTTTCATGCTCAACAGCCTGACCCTCGAGTTGGGTTTTACGCCAATTAGGATCTGCTTTGATAGGCGACTGGATACCATCCATTTCAACATCTTCAGGCAACAATACAGGGAGTTTCTCAAGCGGAACAGGAATGTCCGCGCCATCCGATAAGTTAAACATTGGAATAGGTGTGCCCCAATATCTCTGGCGGCTAACTCCCCAGTCTCTCAATCGGAAATTTGTGGTAACAGAGCCAAGATTATTGGCTTCCAATTTTTCGGCTATAGCTTCAAAGGCCTGATCAAAATCTAAGTCATTAAACTCGCCTGAATTAATCAATTTCCCTTTACTAGTGAAAGCCTGATTGTTGAGGTCACACTCCTCATCCTTGTTAGGCGCAATCACCTGTTCAATCGGTAAGCTGTATTTATGGGCAAATTCATAGTCCCGTTGATCATGAGCAGGGACAGCCATAACCGCACCTGAGCCATAATCCATCAACACATAGTTACCAACCCAAACAGGCACCTGCTTGCCAGTAATAGGATGGATTGCATTGATACCCGTCGCAATACCAGCCTTTTCTAGAGTGGCCATTTCGGCTTCCGATACCTTCTGAGTTTGGCACTGCTCAATAAAAGAGGCTAGCTCTGGATTAGATTTTGCTAGTTCTAGAGCAATAGGGTGTTGAGGTGCTAAGGAGACATAGGTCACACCCATTAATGTGTCCGGACGTGTGGTATACACGTCAAAATCTGAGTAATCATCAACAGCTTTGGAGAGCTTAAATTGCAGAGTAATGCCGCGACTTTTGCCAATCCAGTTGCGCTGCATGGTTTTAACCTGCTCGGGCCAATGATCTAGCTGATCAAGATCATTTAATAACTGGTCGGCATAATCTGTAATGCGAATAAACCATTGAGGAATTTCTTTGCGCTCAACTTCAGTGCCGCAGCGCCAGCAGCCGCCATCGATGACCTGTTCGTTGGCTAATACGGTGGCATCATGGGGGCACCAGTTAACAGCGCTGGTTTTTTTATAGACTAAGCCTTTTTCATAAAGACGGGTAAAAAACCACTGCTCCCATTTATAGTAGTCAGGTTCGCAGGTAGCAAGCTCACGCGACCAGTCAATACCAAAGCCCAGCGATTTTAGTTGAGTCTTCATGTACGCGATATTTTCTCGTGTCCATTTAGCCGGCGCAGTTTTATTCTGTATGGCAGCATTTTCAGCGGGCAGGCCAAATGCGTCCCAGCCCATAGGGTGAAGGACATTTTTACCCTGCATTTTTTGATAGCGTGCGATGACATCAGTAATGGTGTAATTACGCACATGTCCCATATGAAGCTTACCGCTGGGATAAGGGAACATGGCTAGGCAATAAAACTTTTCTTTATTGGCGTCTTCACCCACTTCAAATGTTTTATTCTCAGACCAATAGGTCTGCGCCTGTTGCTCAATCAGTGCCGGATTATATTGTTGCTCTTGGGTCATTGCGCTCGCTGCCAGTGTTGAATTTAAAACCAGTGGCGAATTATAGGCGAACCAGCTCCTCTCTAACAGAGATTAAGTGTGGCAAGTTAAATTTTGCTGGCTAACTCTTTTCTGAAGGGGTGGAATCAGCCAGAGGAATTCCCAATTCCTGCAAGTTTTTCGCTATATCTTGCGCAGAGGTAGCAGCATTAATACTGCGATCAACCTTAAGAATTTTGCCTTGTTTGCTAATATAAATGGTATGTCTTTTGGGTAGGCCATAGAGTGCTAAGACATCATAGGCCTTAGCGGTTGCTTTGGTGGGATCGCTCAATAATGGGAAATCTGCTTTTGTGGATTCGGCAAAGGCCACATTTTTCTCAAGGGGATCGACACTGGCCATAAAATAACTCATATCGAAGGCTTTTAGTAGATGACCGTTTTCAGCCAAGGATTTGCACTCAATAGTGCAGCCGCTGGTGAAAGCCTTAGGATACCAAGCCACCACTATAGCTTGCTTGCCCTTAAACTGTTCTAGGCTGTAGGTATTTCCATCAGTGCCTTGAAGAGAAAAATCTGGCGCCATATCACCCACTTCTAGAGAGAGGGCGATGGAAGAAAAAGCCATCAAAAAAACAACTACAGTGCTATTAAAAATTTTCATTACAATTTCTCCATTCGTTTGCTGCAAGATGATCTTAAAATTAAGTACGCAACAGTTAATAAACTAAATAGTATGATGGGCCAGCTTCCTGATTGGGTAAAAAGAGAATTACCAGACCTAGGCTCAACTTTTGTTAGTAAAACGTCAGCTTCAAATTGAGCTAACTGCTGAAGTAACTTTCCTCTGTGGTTGACTACCGCCGTGATGCCATTATTGGTGCCGCGGATCAACGGTTTAGCCGCTTCGATAGCTCGCATTCTAGCCATTTGCATATGCTGGTGGGGCGCAATTGAGTCACCAAACCAGGCATCATTACTCACAGTTAACAGAATATTATTGTTACGACTATTACTGGCTACCAGATCTGGGTAGGCAATTTCGTAGCAGATAGCGGTGGCAATTCGAATATCCCCTACAGCCAGAGGCGACTGGTTTTTGCTACCCAGTGAAAAAGACGACATAGGCAAATCAAAGAAGCTATTTAAACCACGAATAAAAGACTCAAAGGGCACGTATTCGCCAAAGGGTACTAGCCGTGTTTTATCATATCGACCCTGACCAACACCCAATGCCAGCATAGAGTTGTAATAGGGGCCTTGAGGATTAATATTTGCGGGTAAGCCAACAATTAGAGCGCTTTGATGCTTAAGTCCCTGCTCATGGAGTTCTCCTAAAAATGGAGCTACTTGAGTGTATATAGCGGGGATTGATCCCTCAGGCCACAAAATAATATCTGTGCCCCAATAGGGCTGAGTTTGGGTGACTAGCTGCTCCAGTATTTGGTTGCGCATGGAGAAAGACCATTTATCGCTCTGGTCAATATTGGGCTGCACAAGGGCCACAGACAGATCTTTCCCTGTGGGCTCAGTCCATTTTGCCTGTTGTAAAATATAGCCACCAAGAAATAAAATCGACACAATAATACTACTAATTATATGGGCTTTCTTTGAGGAGTGGTTGCGAATTTGCGCCGCAAGCACTGCTAGGACACCACAGAAATAACTGAGCAAATAGATTCCACCAATCGGTGCCCAGCCATTAAGCCAAGTGTCGGTGTGGCTATAGCCGGCAAAAAGCCACGGAAACCCAGTAAGTAGCCAGCTGCGAACCCATTCACTTATTACCCACAGGGCAGGCAGACCCAGTAGTAATGCATAACGCTTATTAGGTAAAAATGCACTCAGAGAAAAAGGCATGGCAAAAACAACTGCATTCAAAATACAAAATAGCAGCGTGCCAACAATAGCAAACAACACAGATACGCCGCCAAAAGAATGCATGCTAACAAATACCCAGCTAGCGCCAACCCCAAACATACCCATGCCAAACAGGGTTGAAATCCAAAAGGCGCGCCTCGGGGTTTGGTTTGCTATGGCATAAAAGAGAATAGCCATGCTGAGAATAGCTGCCGGCCATATGGAATAAGGCGCCAAAGAAAAGGGAAATAAAGCTCCGGCACTCACTGGGCCGATGGTCTTTATTAGAGTATTAGGTTGCATAGCCAGCAATTAACTTTTGTTGTCTTTGCTGACTTCTAAGAGAGTGATTTTTCGATTATCTGAATTGAGAACTTTAAATTCAAATTGGCCGATTTTAGTTTGATCACCAATCGCTGGCAGACAGCCAAAGGCATTAACCACGAGACCACCGACTGTATCAAACTCATCATCAGGAAAGCCCACATCGAAAAATTCGTTGAAGTCATCAATGGTAGTAATGGCCTCAACGCTAAAGCAGCCCCCAGAAAGGTTTAAAATTTGCTCAGGCTCATGCTCATCGGTTTCATCTTCAATTTCACCCACGATTTCTTCGAGTACATCCTCAATCGTTAGAAGCCCAGAGACACCGCCATATTCATCAACGATAATTGCCATATGGTAGCGTTGCTCACGAAACTCTTGCAGTAATACATTGAGACGCTTACTTTCCGGAATAATGGTCGCAGGTCTTAGTAGGTTTTGAAGCTCAAAGGAATCCTTACCCGAAAGCACCAGAGGTAAAAGCTCTTTAGCTAAAAGAATACCTTTAATATCATCAGAAGACTCACCGATAACAGGAAATCTTGAGTGTTGGGATTGAACCACCACCTGAAGGATTTGCTCTAATGAAAAATCTTCTTCGATAACCATCATCTGGGACTTAGGCACCATAATTTCTCGTGCCTGCAAATCAGATACCTTAATAGCGCCTTCCATAATTTGCAGAGCGCCGGTATCAATAATTGATTGATCTTCAGCATCGCGAAGTAATTCAATTACATCATCGCTATTTGAGGGTGCAGGTGAAAAATTCTCCCATAGTTTCTGTAGGAGGTTTTTCTTTTGCTGTCCGTTGTCTATTTCGTCGTTCATTATTTTGCTCTTATTGACAGGAATAGGGCGGGGGAAATCCCAAGCCCTGCATAATTTCTGTTTCAAGGGATTCCATTAGATTTGCATCATTTTCATTTTGATGATCATAGCCTAGCAAATGTAGCACACCATGAATCATCATGTGAGCCCAATGTGCATTTAATGCTTTGTTCTGTTCGCGGGCTTCTTTAGCCACAACAGGAGCACATATGACAATATCGCCAATCAATGGAAGCGGCTCGGGAGATTCATTTTCGAAAGGAAAAGAAAGCACGTTGGTAGCTCCGGTAGAACCTCTAAATTGCTCGTTTAGTGCCTGACCTTCTTCAGCGTCGACAATACGAACACTGAGTTCCGTAGATTCACGCTGATTGCCTATAGCTGCGCCTATCCAGCGCTCAATACTCTGCGGGTCGGGGGCTTCTTCAGACGCCGAAGCCATCTGAATGTCAACGATTAAGGTCATAATAAACGCTAGCTTAGTCTAGGATTTAGATTCATAGTGATCGTAGGCATCAACAATGCTTTGAACCACAGGGTGACGCACAACGTCGCGAGAGGCAAAGTTTGTGAAGCTAATTTCGTCTACCGATTGCAGCACTTCCTGGGCATGAATTAAGCCAGAGCCGACCCCTTTAGGGAGATCTATTTGTGAGCAATCGCCAGTGATAACCGCCGTTGAGCCAAAGCCGATACGGGTTAAAAACATTTTCATTTGCTCGCGGGTTGTATTTTGGCTTTCATCCAAAATTATGTACGAAGCATTCAGTGTTCGACCGCGCATATAAGCGAGCGGAGCAATTTCAATAACCCCACGCTCCTGTAATTTAGTCACTGTTTCGAAGCCCAGCATTTCATGAAGTGCGTCGTACAGTGGGCGCAGGTAGGGGTCCACTTTTTGCGCTAAATCCCCCGGTAAAAAGCCTAGACGTTCGCCGGCTTCAACCGCAGGCCGAACAAGAAGAATGCGTTCAACCTCGTCTCTTAGCAGCGATTCCACAGCACAGGCCACAGCAAGGTAAGTTTTACCAGTTCCTGCAGGACCAATACCAAAGTTAATATCATGAGTTTGAATGGCTCTCACGTAGCGCTGTTGGTTGAGCCCTCGTGGTTTGATATTTCCTTTTTTAGTGCGGATGACAGAAAAGCTTTCTACGTTATCAGTGACTTCTGCAGAGTTAGCATTTTGCGGCATAGGTTTTTCTCGCTCAGTTTGTCTAAGATTTAAATGAACTTCTTCAATAGGTAATTCGGGAAAATGCGCGGTTTCTTGATAGAGATTGAAAAGTATATTGACCGCACTTTTACTGACATCTGGTTCGCCATAAACTGCAAAGTAATTATCTCGAGAGCGTATTTCGACGCCTAGTCGCTGTTCAATAAGGCGGATATTTTCGTCGAATTGGCCGCAGAGTGAGGCCAGACGATGGGCGTCATTAGGCTCTAAATTGATACTCTGAGCGGGTTTATTAGTATCCAGTTGATTCACTAAAAGTACTTATACCTTTTTATGGAATATGGGGTTAGCATAGCGCGAAATTTATCTCAGCGTAAATACTTTTTAACAGCAAATTATTACAAAGCCCCATCCTATTAATCTGAAGGCTGTTAACAAAGCACGCCGCGAAGACTATTTGGAAGCGCCTCAGTGATTTCCACCTCAGCGAACTGGCCGATTAACTGATGATTGTCAGTTGAAAAATTAACCACTCGATTATTTTCGGTACGACCCTGTAACTGCCCCGGGTCTTTCTTTGAAACACCAGTAATCAGCAGGGTTTGTCGTGTGCCAACCATGCGGCGACTTATTTCGATAGCATTCTGAACGATACGATCTTGAAGGATTTTAAGTCGTTTCTTCTTAAGGCTCTCATCTTCATTATCCGGTAAGTCAGCTGCCGGCGTTCCGGGTCTTGCGCTATAAACAAAACTAAAAGAGGTGTCGAAGCCTATTTCTTGAATGAGTTTCATGGTGGCAGCGAAGTCGGTTTCTGTTTCACCCGGAAAGCCCACAATAAAGTCAGAGGAAATGCTGATATCTGGGCGAATAGACCGTAAGCGACGGATTTTTGATTTGTACTCAATGGCGGTATGGCCGCGCTTCATTGCCATTAAGATACGATCAGAGCCACTTTGAACAGGTAGGTGAAGATGGCTAACCAGCTCGGGCACCTTGGCATAAACATCAATCAGTGCGTCAGAGAATTCCACCGGATGAGAGGTGGTATAGCGTAGTCGATCAATACCCTCTATGTCTGCCGCATAGGTAATGAGCTCAGCTAAATCACAAACCGAACCATCGGGCATGTCGCCACGGTAGGCGTTGACATTTTGCCCGAGAAGATTGATTTCTCTTACACCCTGATCCGCCAGCGCACTAATTTCAGAGAGCACATCCGCTAACGGGCGGCTAACTTCTTCACCTCGAGTGTAGGGGACAACGCAAAAGGTACAATACTTTGAGCAACCTTCCATTATGGATACAAAGGCGCTGACTCCGTCGGCTTCTG
>JABBBH010000032.1:11551-17210 GCA_018607525.1 SAR92 clade bacterium | reverse complement strand
TACTTTGAGCAACCTTCCATTATGGATACAAAGGCGCTGACTCCGTCGGCTTCTGGTGTGGGTAGTCGATCAAATTTTTCAATTTCTGGAAAGCTAATATCAACTGCTATTGTGCCATCTTTTTTATTGGTCTCTATCATCTCTGGAAGGCGATGAAGGGTTTGTGGGCCAAATATGACGTCAACAAAAGGTGCTCGCTTAGCAATGGCCTCACCTTCTTGGCTGGCTACACAGCCACCAACACCAATCACTAAATCAGGGTTATTATCTTTGAGTTTTTTCCATCGACCTAATTGATGAAAAACTTTTTCCTGGGCTTTCTCGCGAATTGAGCAGGTGTTAAGTAATAAAACATCCGCTTCATCAGCATTTTCTGTGGCCACCATATTATGGCTATCACCGAGCAAATCTGCCATTCGAGAGGAATCATACTCATTCATCTGGCAGCCGTGAGTGACAATATGTAATTTTTTTACCGAATCATTAGGCATCAGGAAAACTAAGGGGTCGAGTTAATAAGATAGGCATTATAGCTCTGCGCCATTAATTGGCAATATTATCCCAATATTTATGGTATGATTGCCGCCGTTTTTTTGTAACAAGACTAGTGAAATCAATGACAAATAATCCTATTTACCGAATTACCTTTTTTAACCAGGGTGAAGTTTATGAAATTTATGCTCGGCATGTGTTTCAGAGTGAACTTTGGGGGTTTTTGGAAGTTGAGCAATTTGTTTTTGGCGAGCGTTCAAAAATGATTGTTGATCCAGCGGAAGAGAAACTTAAAAATGAATTCTCTGCAGTTAAGCGTAGCTTTATCCCCATGCAGTCGGTGGTTCGCATTGATGAGGTAGAGAAAGAAGGCGCCTGCAAGATTTCAGAGGCACCTCAGGGGGGCAATGTCAGTCCATTCCCTTTTCCAAATATGGCGGGCGTCAAGCCGGCTACAGAATAATTCCTTTGGCCATTAGCTAAGCAGACCTTAATTTCTTTCCCATTAATGCGATATTATCGTTAAGGCGGCTCATAAATAAGTCATAAGTGCCCGTGGCGGTGTATACTTTACATAAGTGTATGATAAGGTTTTAGGCTGTTGCTAAAGCTTAATTAGATTGCTGTTTAAATTAGCAAATGGCCGGGAGTTGTTTTGGAACATCAAGCATTAAAGTTATTGCCCTTTGAGTTTGCTCGAGTTAATCGAGTGGCCGTTGACAATGAGCGCCAACAATTACTGATTGGTCCAGATGCCCCTCTATGGGCAATTACTGAGGCAAGTCGTTTTACCGGCGCCAAATTACCTGTAGAAAATTTACCTCAAACAGAGTTTGATGCACTACTCAGCCAGATTTATAGTGGCCGTTCAGGAACCTCTGAATCAGTGATGGAAGATATCAAAGACTTTGTGGATATGGAATCTGCGGCGGCTGATCTTGAAGATGTCGGCGATCTTTTAGATGCTGAAAATGACGATGCCCCCATCGTGCGGCTACTCAATGCAGTGCTCACAGAATCGCTAAAAGAAAATGCCTCTGATATCCATATTGAACCCTACGAAAAAGAAGCGTTGGTTCGCTTTCGGCTCGATGGCGTTCTAAGAACAGTGCTTACACCCTCTATTCAAATTGCCCCCTTACTTATTTCACGCATCAAGGTAATGTCTAAGCTTGATATCGCAGAAAAAAGATTGCCTCAAGATGGTCGCATGAGCGTTTTAATCGGAGGTCGAAGTATTGATCTGCGGGTTTCAACCATGCCTTCGAGTCATGGTGAGCGCGTGGTAATGCGTCTGCTGGATAAAGACGCTGGCAAGTTAAAAGCCAAAGAGCTGGGTATGCCTGAAGAGACCAAGCAAGAGTTAGACGGTCTAATATCTAGGCCCCATGGCATTATTTTGGTGACGGGTCCAACGGGGTCGGGTAAGACAACCACGCTTTATGCGGCACTTCAGCAAATGGATCGCCAGCAACGCAATATTATGACGGTTGAGGATCCGGTGGAATATGATTTGCCTGGAGTAAGTCAGACGCAGATAAATTTGCGGGCAGGTATGACCTTTGCGCGAGGATTAAGAGCGATTCTTCGTCAGGATCCAGATGTTATTTTAATCGGTGAGATTCGAGACGGTGAAACCGCAGAAATCGCCACCCAGGCCAGTCTTACAGGTCACTTGGTGCTTTCTACATTGCACACTAATACTGCCGCTGGTGCGATTACAAGATTGCAAGATTTAGGTGTTGATAGCTTCCTGCTAGCCTCTACCGTAAGAGGTATTATTTCTCAGCGACTCATGCGTAAACTCTGTACCTCTTGCCGAAAAGAGGTCCCAGCTGATGATTATCAAAGGGAGCTATTAAAGCTTCCCAAAGGTGCAACTATTTTTCAGTCTCAGGGTTGTGAGGCATGCAGTAATACCGGGTTTGCAGGTCGTCAGGCTCTGTTTGAGTTAGTTACAGTGAATGCATCCTTGCAGACGTTAATTCATGAAAATGCCGGTGAAATTGAGCTTGAGCAATCTATACGAAAAGATGTGCCCAGTATTCGTGAAGCGGGTTTTGAATTGGTAAAACAAGGAGTCACTACAGTGGAAGAAGTGCTCCGAGTGACGAGCGTTTAATCGTCCATGCCTACTTTTGATTATTCAGCCTATGATGCCAAGGGTAAGCTTGTTGATGGGGTAGTCACTGCTGATTCTGAGCGGCAGGCCCGCCGTCAATTAAAAGAAAAGAAACTGCTCGCTTCAAAACTGACTGAGGTTTCGAAATCTTCCTCAAAGTCAAAATCGGGCGGGCGCACCAAGGTCAATGATTTTGATCTTTCATTAGTGCTTCAGCAGCAAGCTATTTTAATTCAGTCTGGTCTCCCTCTTGAGGATGCCATGCGCATGACCATTGAGCAGGCCGAGACAGATCGTCAGCGAAGAATGGTAGAGAGTTGGCGCTCAGAAATTATTGAAGGGCGTAGCTTTTCTGATGCTATGCGCCGTTCGCCCTACAGAATTCCAGAAAGTGTTATCGCCGGTGTGGGTGTAGGCGAGGAAAGTGGACACTTACATACAGTACTTATGCGTTTGGCTGAAGATATTGAAACCAGCGCAGAAAATCGCAAAACAGTCTCTAGAGCGATGGTTTATCCGGCAACTCTACTAGGCGCATCCATGTTGGTAGTTTCCATGATGATGGTTTGGGTGGTGCCCAAGATTACAGCGATTTTTATCAGTTCAAACCGAGAGCTTCCAACCATCACTAAGGTGATTATGGCAATTAGTGATTTCGTCCAAGAATATGGCCTGATGATGCTTTTGCTTGTGATACTTTTAGGTGTCACTATTTCATGGTTGCTAAGGGATACTGGCCGCAGAACCCAGTGGCACAAGTTTGTTTTAAGTATCCCGGGTCTTGGGCGCTGGACGACCATGGCCAATGTGGCAGATTGGTCAAGAAGTCTTGGCGTTCTTCTTGGTAATGGTGTGCCTGCGTTAGCGGCTTTAAAGATTTCTTCCTCTGTGGTGGGGAATCTGCATCTAAGAAATAAGATGGAGCAGGTTACCGAAAGTATGCGGCGCGGAACCAGTATGCAAAAAGCCTTAGAAGAGAACAATGTGGGTAGTGGTTTTTTAATTCATATGGTTGGTAGTGGCGAGGCGTCGAGTGAGTTGGATAAAATGCTGATTCGCGTTTCCGAGTATTACTCGCTTCGTTTGGCTAATGCAGTAGAGGTGTTTTTGAAGCTAATTAACCCAATTCTGATTATTTTTATGGGCGGTATTATTTTATCAGTGGTTGCGGCTGTGATGTTGCCTATTATGGATATGGGTAATATGGTTTAGGAATTGTTAAATCGTTTTAAGAATTAAGAAGGGTAAATAAAAGGAAAAATAATGAAATTATCAAATAAAAGAAAACAGGCAGGGTTTACTCTGATCGAAATGATGGTTGTTGTTGCGGTGATTGGTCTATTGATCGCAATGGTAGGCCCAAGAGTTTTTAATCAGGTCGAAAAGGCCGAGCGAACACGAGTGGCACAGGATATTAGAGTGGTTGAAAATGCACTAAAATTCTATCGGCTAGATAATTTTCGTTACCCAACTCAGTCGCAGGGTATAGAGGCGCTTGTTACTGCGCCAGCGGGTTCTGAAAATTGGAATGGTCCCTATCTTGACGCGGTCCCTAACGATCCATGGAAAACTCCCTACCTTTATTCCAGCCCAGGTTCTCGCGGCAAGGATATTGATGTTTATACTTATGGTGCAGATGGAACTTCAGGCGGTGAGGGTTCTAATAAAGATTGGGGTAATTGGAATGTCCAATAGCCTAAGGCACCTAGCAATTAATTTGTAGGAGCTTATTTTGCCTAATAAGCAAGACCATCAGCGCGGTTATACACTGATTGAGATAATGGTGGTCATTGCTGTACTTGCTTTAATTGCAACTGTTGCGGTGGGTTCAATTAATCAGACCTTAAATAGGCGTTATAGTAGTGAAGCAGAGCAGTTTTTAATTTGGCTAAATCAAATGTCAGATATGGCAGTCATGCAGGGTGCTGCCTTTGGTGTGGTAGGTGAGGTTAATAAGAAAACTAAAAAAATAACCCAGCTAAATGCAGCCATATACTACAGAAATAAATGGGTCAAAGTTACATTTCCAGAGCCTTATATTCCTGGAGAGGGCGCTACCATTAGTTGGGTTGATGATACGCCAGAAAGCGAACCGTTGTTTTTTCAGCAACAACCAGAAACAGAAACCTCGAATAATGATGCTGAACTTTCGTCTTCGCAAGAAAAAAAGTTAATTACCCCGTTTATTGCATTTTTGCCAGATGGTTATGTTGAGCCGAAGTTAGATGTCATTTTGCGCTATGAAAACTATAAGATAATCTATAATTATTCATGGGACATTGAAAATTTGCGAATTCGCATGGATAAAAAAAATGAAATGCTCCAATAAAAAGTCTGGTTTTACTCTTATTGAGGTGGTGGTTGCCTTGGCTATTCTGGGGCTGGTGCTTGGGGGTGCGATCTCTACGGTTAACCAGTATGCCGACCAGCGTGGGTTTATCAATACCAAAATGATTGGCTCCCAAGTGGCTTGGAATGTGCTTGTAGATCAATATAGGCGCTCGGAAAATTGGGTTGTTAAGTCAGGTTACAAAGGAAGGTCGGGGGATGTAAAAAAAGGCGTAGAAAAACAAAATGGTCAGGACTGGGTCTGGGAATTGGATATCGAGCCAGCAGTCGGGAAAGACATGTTTCGCTACGAGGCAAGTGTCAGTCTTAGTGGTAGTAATCGAAGAGTAAGTTCATTATCACTGTATATTATTCAGGATTAGATTTGAAAATAATAACTCCTCCTGTAACCAATCATCGACGATACTCACAGCGTGGTTTTACGCTGATAGAAACGCTGATTGCACTTTCATTGTTGGCGATTATTTCAGTGATGTCTTTTCAGGCAATTGAAGTTGTAATTAATGCTGACGAGCGCAGTCGATCCAAAGAATCTGGCGCCGCAGAGATTCAGAGAGCCTGGCAAATTATTCATCGAGATATAATGCATCTAAGGAATCGCCCTTTTAAAGACGGGCTCGGTGGCACTGAGCCGGCATATATTTCTGATAGTGATCAATTGGGTGTTCGCTTTAGCCGGGGTGGCGGGCCAATGAT
>JABBBH010000032.1:0-11451 GCA_018607525.1 SAR92 clade bacterium | reverse complement strand
GATGCCTGATGATGACCTCTAGATCGCGCCAATATGGTGTTGCGCTGGTTGCGGCATTAATTCTGATGACCAGTATCGTATTTATTTTGGGTAATATATTTTACCGGCATCAAATTAGCGTAGCGCAATCAACTCTTACCATGCATCAAAATCAAGCATATTTCCTAGCGTTGAGTGCTGAAAGTTGGGCAAAACAACTTTTGGATGAGGACGCAGATGAATCAGCTTTTGATCATTATAACGAGCTTTGGTCTCAGGCAATCCCTGCTATGCCAGTGGATGGAGGGCTGATAAACGGCTGTATATCGGATATGCAAAGTCGGTTTAACCTGAATAGTTTAGTGAAATACACCAATGCTACGCAATTAACGTCAGTTATAAATAGTGAGAATAACAACCACGCCACGGTATGGAATAATATTTTACGCCTAAAAGAAATTCCGCCAGATCAAAGCCGCCTTGAAACAATCATAGACTGGATAGATAAAGATTCCTCAACCATAGGCACCAGCGGTGCTGAGCAAGAAATTTATGAAAGTATGAGGCCGCCGCGAATGATAGCAGATTCGCAAATTGTTCAGCCCAGTGAGTTGGCTGAGGTGATGGGTTATAACTTGGTAGAGGTTCAGCAGTTAATGCCTGTGATGACTGCCTTGCCAGTCGCTTTAAAAACTAAGCCCAATCAAATAGAGCCCTATGCAATAAATATTAATACAGCAGCTGATGAATTGTTGTTAGCCATGGGCGGTGATTTCGATATTATCTTTAAAGATGCCGTGATTAATAACCGACCTTTTGAGCAAATACAGGACTTTTACGATAAATTAGCCTTTGAGCTTGGGTATCCAGAGGATAATATCAAACAGCGCTGGCCAGAGGATCTTATTGCCATCGCTACCCAGTTTTTTGAGTTGTATCTTGAAGTGACTCTAGGTGAGGCGCGAATTGAAGTTCGAAGTATTATTATGCGCCGATTTAATGCAGATTCGGTTATACTCTCAAGATCAATGACAACAGTTCCCGCTAGTATCGACAAAAACAGTGCCTCGGCACTGTTGGGCAAGATGCTTGGAAAGGAATCTGATGATGAAGCAGAAAATAATTTCGATGAAGAGCAGGTAGTGCCTGCTTGTATAACGATTGGGGCCTAAAATGACATTGCCAGCGGACCATATTCACAATCTTGATAGCTATATCACCAATGAGGGTGAGGCTTTTGAGGCGCCGGCAGATAAAGATTCGGTCAATATGGATCTATGGGTGCCATCCGAGCTAGTGAGCCTTCATTTGGTGGAGCCCCCGGTTGCACCTAAGCGAAAATGGGCTGAATTGATTCCTTGGATACTCGAAGACCGGATATTACAGCCTATTGAAGAGATGCATTTTGTGGACTGTGGGCAAAATGCTGATGGTCAAATTCAAGTCTTAGTGGTGAGCAAGTTAGATCTGCAGAATTGGCAGCGTATTGCGCAAAATTCGGCTGCGGTAGCCTATGGCATGTATCCAGATTATTTGGCGCTTTCATGGGAAGCTGGACGAATTTCTGTGGGTTGGCGTGACGGTATATGTTTGGTGAGATATGGCGCACTAGAGGGCTTTGCAGCCACTCCTGAAATGTCTTGGTCGATGATTGAGTCATTGCTGAAAGAAGATTCAGGGCTAAAGGTTTCTTTATCAGTTCCCAATGTTGATTTAGTGCCGCAAGCCTTAGTTGAGGTGGCAGACATTAATGATGCGGAGTTAGACTGGCAGTTTTCCTCGCCACCCACCCAGTGTAACTTGCTAACCGGAGACTATGGGCGCGCGTTTTCAGTAGATGCACTCATAGCTTGGGTGCCTGTTTCAGTGCTAGCAGTGGCAACTATTTTGTTGTCGGTCATGTACTTCGATATTGCTAATACCAACAGGGAACAACAAATTAATCAGCTAGAAAATAATTTAACACAGGGATATTCGCGTCTATTTAAAGGCCGAAGACCTGAAGCGAATGAAGTTCGCTTTGAGGCTGAAAAGAATATTGCCTCGCTGTTTGAACAGCGAGCCGGTTTGAATTCTCAGCCAGTAGCGGGTTTAACCGCTTTAGACAGATTAATGTCTGGCTGTGGATGTCAGCTCAGCGCATTGAGCCTGTCAGAAAATACTATTGTCATGAACATCGAAAATGGTTCGGCACTTAAAAAGAGAAAGCTAAATGTGCCAGGCTACCGGGTTGCGATCACACAGCAATCGGGTGACGATGAAAATGCAATTGAAATGCGTCTCACCCCAGTAAAAACGGAGGCAGACTCATGAATGACATTCTATCGACAATAATGAATACTTTTGCAACCATGCAGCCTCGAGAAAAGCTGTTTTTAAAAGCGGGTGGCGGGTTAATATTGGCTGTCTTGTTAGTATTGCTTTTACTACCCAGTATAGAAAAGTATCAACAATTAAATGATCAAAGAAATAGTTTAGAGGCCGACATGGCTTGGCTGGTTGAGCAGAGAGATCTCGTTGCCGGTTTATCTAATGGTTGCCCAAAGATGAATCAGTCTAATGAAGATCAAAAAGCTAATCTCTCTAATATCGCAAAGCGTAACCAGCTCAAGGTCGAGAGCATCACTGACAATGAGCAGTCTTTTTTACTTTCAGTATCCGCTGATGAGGGTAATAAATTTTTAAAGTCGATTTATCAGATTGCCTGTCAAGGCTATAACTTCGTAGGTATTAACCTTAATCCAGAAGATGAAAAATTATCGCTTTTAAAGGCAACCTTTGAGGTACAGCGTGTTAAATAATATCTTTCAAATAACGCAGGTCCTTAAAGCACAGCTAATTCCTTTGGCAACTTTAGGCTTGCTGACATTTGCGTTGGCCATAGCTATGGTTGTTGAAAAGTTTAGCTCAGAAGTGGAAGAAATAGCGATTCAGCAGGTGCGAGCTCCTGCAAAGATCAGCTTTAACTGGTTTGGCGTCAAGGCTGTCGCGCAGAAGCAGGTGGATATGTCGAATATCTATGATGAACTGCCCACTGCGGATATTGATGCCCGATTGCTGGGTGTTATTGTTGCCGGTGACGTCTCATCTGCAACGGTAAAATTTGGTGGTTCCAAAGAAGTCGTGCATTTTAAAGGCGATAAACTTAACGCCAAGACGACTATTATTGATATACAGGGTTATCGGCTTGTGGTGCGTCAAGATGGCGTTAACAAACAGATGCTAATGCAAAAGCCGGAGTCAATTATTGAACAGTCAAAGGGTGCAGGTTCTGTTTCTGCTTCTGCAGATAAGGCCAGCGGCTTTTCTTTGGCTAATATGTTTGGTGCTGTGCCGGTTATGGTGCAGGGCTCTACAGGGTTCAAAGTTAATAATTTATCAACTGAAATGCAGCAGTTGGCAGATATCCAAGAAGGCGACATCATTGCGCAGGTGGATGGTGTGCCTATTAGTGAAATTATGGCTAATCCGGCGATGTGGCTAAAGTTTAGTTCCTCGACCAGTTTGCCGCTGTCGGTAATGAGAGATAATCAGATGCAGATAATTTATATCAATGCGTCTAGTCTTTCGGCTAAAATGATGCCCAGTCTTGGGCTCTAGCCGTACTATGAATATTAAAATTAAAAAATGGTTAAAAATATGAAAGTGGGTCATGTAAATATGCGTTCTAGTCTCCTTAAATGGTCACTAAGTTTGATCCTTTCGCTGAGCTTTGTCGCAGAGGCAATGGCGGCAGATATGGTTAAGATTAACTTTCGAGATGCTGATATCCGCAGTGTGATTGAAAGTGTTGCTGAAATTACGGGTGAATCTTTTGTTTTAGACCCAAGGGTAAAAGGCAAGGTCACCATTATATCGCCCGAGACCATTGAAAAATCACTGCTTTATGAAGCGATTCTTTCGGCGATTCAGGTGCAGGGCTATCAAGCAGTGCGTGATGGCGCGGTTACCCGAGTCTTGCCTTTTAACCAGTCATTTAATCTTGCCGGTGGCGGACAAAGTGAGCTGGTAACAGAAATTCTTAAAGTTCGATTTGTTCAGGCTGCAACCCTAATTCCAGTGTTAAAACCATTAATGAGTAACGGCGCTCGTGTTCAGGCATATAACCAAAGTAATTATCTGGTGGTATCGGATATTCGATCTAATGTTGAACGTTTAAAAATGTTACTTAATGAGTTGGATGATCCCGATCAAACTGCGGTTGAGGTTATTACTCTTGAGCATATTTCTGCTGCAGAGGCTGTTCATATTGCTGGGCAATTAAAGCAGTTGCAAAAACAAGAGCTCTCTCTAGTAGAAGATGATCTAAATAACCGCGTTATTGTCAGCGGCCCTGGTTCTGCCAGAACTGCCTTTAGAGAAATGCTCAAATCATTGGATGTACCCCTAAGTAGTAAGGGTAGCGTTGAAGTGATTTACCTTAATTACTCGCGGGCTTCTGAATTAAAACCTGTTCTTGATGGTTTGTTAACTTCCGAAATATTACTGCGCTTAGCCGGTGAAACTAGCGGAAAGGGTAAAAAAGGCGGTGCTAAGGCCAGTTACAAAGTAGAAATTGATGAATTAAACAACGCGCTTATCTTGGCCGCGCCGGCCGCAGTTATTCGTGAGGTTAAAAGTATTGTTGAAAAGCTAGATATCTCAAGACCACAGGTATTAATTGAAGCGGTTATTGCTCAGCTTTCAGAAGGCCAAGCTAAAAAATTAGGGGTCGATATTCTCTTTACTAGCAAGGATACCGGCGGTTATTTAACTAACTTTGACGGACTACTGGGCTCGTTGGTTGGTGCAGGATTAGGTGGTACTCCGGATTCGGCAACCCTGAATACGTTGATAGGTGGCATACCTAATTCACCTGTAGCCTTCGGTGGTGAATTTAATCCAAACACGGGTAAGGGTATGGGACTTTTGGTTCAGGCCTTAAAAAATGATAGTGATACTAATATCCTGTCCACGCCATCAGTAGTGACATTGGATAATGAAGAGGCTTCCCTATCCTCGGGTAAAGAAGTGCCTTTCCAGACGGGCACCTATGCTAACAGTAACAGCGGCTCGAGTAGTAGTAATCCATTTACTACCTTTAATCGTGAAGAAGTAGGCATACTTCTAAAGGTTAAACCGCAGATTAGTAAGGGTAATGCAGTGCGATTGGAAATTGAGCAGGAGTCTTCCAAAGTTGAGGCGGGCGGTAAAGAAGGTCTTCAAACAACTACTAAGAACACCATTAAAACTAATGTAATGATTGAGGATGGCGAGTTACTGATTCTTGGTGGACTCATTGAAGATACCTACACTCAGAGTGAATCCAAGGTGCCATTATTAGGTGATATTCCGTTGTTGGGTAGACTGTTTAAATCGGTATCAAAATCTAAAGATAAGCAGGTATTGATGATGTTTATTCGACCCACCATCATTCGTAATCCTGAAGATGCCAAAAATTTATCTGATGAGCGCTTTCAGCATCTGATTAGTCGTGATCTTGACGGTAAAAAGAAGAGTCTGTTGAGTGATCAGCTTAAAGAAATTATCAAACAAGAGCCGAGACCAGAGGCTGAGTAACCGTGCTATATGAGCATTTATCAGCAGTATTTTGCCCTTAGTTGCGAACCTTTTTCTATAGTTCCTGACCCGGGATTTTTATATCCCAGTAGTCAGCATCGCCAAGCGGTTGCTCATCTTAAATATGGTTTAGACCGAGAGGGTGGTTTTGTTCTTCTTACCGGTGAAGTAGGTACCGGAAAAACCACATTAACTCGAACCCTCATCAAGCGCCTCCCTGCCCATGTTCGGGTTGCCTATGTGCTGAATAGTACCTTTGATGCTGCCGATGTTTTAGCCAGCATCTGTCAGGAATTGGGCATTAAACTTCCTAAATCGTCAAAAACCTCACTCACCAAAAACTGCGTAGATGCTTTGAATGCTGATCTTATTGAATCTCATGCAGAGGGTAAGAAAACGCTTGTGGTGATTGAGGAAGCTCAGAATTTAAGCCCTGAAGTTCTTGAGATTCTTCGTTTGTTAAGTAATCTCGAGACAGCGACTCACAAATTACTGCATATTCTATTAGTCGGTCAGCCAGAGCTCCTTGAAACCTTGGCCCAAAAAGATCAGCGCCAGTTAAATCAGCGTGTAGTGGCTCGTTTTCATCTATTACCTTTGGAAAAAACTGATGTAGCCAATTATGTTAATCACCGGCTACATCACGCAGGTGCTAATCGAGCGATTTTTGAAAGTTCGGCGATGACGACATTGTTTAAATTAACCCAGGGCGTACCGCGGTTGATTAACCTTATTTGCCATCATGCAATGCTGGCAGCCTACGCTACAGGGACTAAAACTGTGTCCGCTAAGCTGGTAAAAGCGGCCGCAGTGGAAATCTTCGATATAGAAAAACCTAAACAAAAATCATCTGGCACGTTAGGTTGGAGTCTTATTCTTGGTGCGGTGGTTGCGCTATTAGTGGGTATCGCCTTTTATGCTGATCAATTGCCTAGTAAGACGTTACTTAATCCCCAATCTGTTGAAGTGCCGGTTAAAGTTGAGAGTAAGGATGAGACTGTGTCGCGACCATTAATAGAGGTGGTTGAGTCGCTGCCATTAATAGTGGAAGTTGAGTCGCAACCATTAATTCTGCCGATTGAGCCCGAAGAGATTATTTTAGACTCAAAGCTAGAGCCCGTAGTATTTGAGACTTCAGAGCCACCCGTGTTTAATAATCCATTTACAGCCCTATTTGCCCTTTGGTCAGTTGAGATTGAGTCGTTATTTTCGGAAGAAGAGGTTTATTCGGTGGCTGCTGAACATGAATTGGGCGCTGAAAAACTGATTAACATACTGCTTTCTGAACTAATTGAACTGGACCGCGTTGGAATAGTCTGGGTGCGTGATGATAATAATCGGCTAAAAAGCTATGTGCTGACGGCTATTGATTCAGGCTTTGTAAATCTGCAGGGTGTAAAGGGTGAGCGAAAAGAAACCCTAGAGTGGTTAGCTGAAAATTGGAATGGCGCATTTTTATATCTTTGGCATAGGCCAATTGATATTTTAAGTTTGCGCTTGGGGGATAAAAATAGCGTTGCATTGGGCTGGTTGCAGTCTCGCTTGTTACAGATCGATGATATTTATCAGCCGATTATTACCGGCGAATATTTTAATGAAGCGGTGAGATTACAGGTACTTAACTTCCAGCAACAGCAGGGTATTCGAGCTGATGGTGTGGTGGGTCAACAAACAATAATGAAGATCAATGAGCTTACTATGTCGAGTTTACCGCGTTTAAGTAAGGGTATTGCTGAGAGGGCTAAAATCTAATGTCATTTATACTAAATGCCCTTAAAAAAGCTGAGCAGGATAGATTGCGCGAGGACCCTAAGGATCTTGAAGATTTTGCCAGTGCACGGTGGGATCCCTACGAACAAAAGGCCTCATCCAGTAAGCCTCTGATGATATTTTCTGCTGTGGTGCTTCTCGTATTGTCAGTTGGTGTGCTGTTTTACCTTATGAATGACAGGGGGTTAAAACAGAATAACTCAGTGGTTAATACGCTTGAAACTAATACTTCGCCTGTTGAGATACCTGAATCGGTTTCTACTGCACAGATTAAACCAATAGACCCTATGGCATTGCCCTTATTAAATATTTCTGGGCATATGTTTTTTGCGCAGGGCTCATCTTCAAATCGGTTATTTGCTAATGATCAGTCGTTTAAAGAGGGTGATTTAGTTGCCAATGGTTGGGTGCTAATGGCTATTCAGTTAGACGGTATCAAGCTTAAAAAGAATGAGCGATTAGAGTTTATTGCTTACCCCTAGAAAACCGTTTTTAGTCCATCAATTTTTGAAGCTTTTTAAGCTGCTTGAGATTTTGCGCCTGACTGGCTTTTTTCTCGGATGTTTCAGGCAGACTCTTGGGTATTTCTATCTCTAGTTTCTCACCAGCAAGAACGCGATCGCAGTATTTGCGGTATGTTTCATTGAATATCGGATAGGCTTTTCTTTCAATTTCATTGGCCAGCATATGCCAGCCACTATCACGACCCGCAAGATAAACAGCGGCATGAGACCAGAGCTGTTCTGCTTTAGGGCTAGGTTTGTTGCAGGCCTCTATATAGGCATTGCGCGAATTGGGCAAACCCTTAGGCATACCAACCTGACGGCAGGCTTCAAGCATTTTATGAAGAGTGGGAAGGTAGTCACTATCGGCAATAATTTTTTCCGCGGCATCGCAGATAGTTTTAGCGCTAAATAACGACAGCTTGTTTAACCACAGATTTTTAGCTAGGTTTTCAGATTTAGTATTGTCGCCGAAAGCACTGAAATATTGGTTATGATAATTTATTTGAAACAGCGCAAAGACCTGATTGATGGCATCAATCAGTTGCGGGTCCTGCTTTTTTTTATCAGGATGCCCAGCTTCTGTCTGAGAGCGCGTCGATGATGCTGCGATCTCTGATGCGACCTGCTGAATCAGATCCTTGCTGTTTGCCATAATTATTTCCCGTAGTCTGGGGTTGGCTGTGCCTTGCCCACTGACGTTTAACATATTGTAAAAATTTGGTGCTCCAAGAGCACTGCGCTGAGCCATTTTCTTGCCAGTAAAGCACAAATTCAGGAATTAGTCTTTCTGCAAAATCGCGCTCAATATTAGCCATGCGCAAAACATCATAAACAGACTCATTAGGCTGCCAAGAGCCAGTAATAATTTGCGGTGATTTGTCCTGATTCATCATGCCATTAAAAAACTGCCACTGGCGACGAACATGCTGAACAAATTTTGAGTCCCAGGTGCTTGAAGCCTCACCTGTGCCACGCCAATAAAGGATAAATTCAGGGATCGCATCTTCGATAAAATTAATATTGATCGCACCCTGTTTGCAGAGGATATCCATTGCATCCTGAGAAGGCTGCCACTGACCGGTAATGGGCTGCTGTTTATTTTTTCTATAGCTTGCTGTTTCTGCTTGTTGCCATTGACGCCAAACTTCTTTGATATATTTTGAGTCCCAGCTGTGCCGAGGAACATTTCTATCGCGCCAATAGGCAACAAACTGAGGTACCTGTTGGTGGGCAAATTCACTGGTTACCCCTAACTGAGAAAGTTGGCGCAGGCTGTCTTCACTGGGTTGCCAGCTATTGCCCATAGGCTTGGCTGAATAGGCTTTAGTTGTGGGTTGAGGCGCTGGTTTTGATGTAGCCGCAGATCTAGCCGTCGAGGTTTGCTCATTGAAGGCAAAACGAAAATCTTGAGTCGCCGAAAAGGCGCCACCACCTACTAGTAAAAGACCTTTTTCGTGAAGGCTTGCGGTTAAACGGCCAATATCCTGTTCATTCCAAAAAGGACTGAGATCCAGCAGGCGCTGACCGGAAACTGTTGTCCAAGCAAAACCACTGCTGACTACATGCTCAGAATGACTTGCACATTCTTGCAGGATTTGCAGCAGAATCGCTTCCTCAAGGCCTAAAGTGGCGGCGAGAGTTGGCGAAAAAACGATGGGTTTTTCTGGAATTAAAGACATGTTCTTACTTTATCAGAAACAGTCTCAATGAACGAGAAAATAGTCTCTTCGGGTACTAATGTTTGACATAAATTAAGTTTGAAAATGATCACTGTTTGGTTTACTGTATATAAAAACAGTAATGGAGAAAAAGATTGCCAACTAAAACCAAAACTGCCTACGTGTGCAGTGAGTGCGGGTCTGACTATCATAAATGGCAGGGGCAATGTAATGATTGTCACGCATGGAATAGTTTAACTGAGGTCCGCCTTGGGGCCGCGACCCGCTCATCGCCAATATCGAGAACGGGCTTTGCGGCAGCGGTTGATGGTCAGGTGAAAACACTGGCGGAAATTACTCTGGATGAGATTCCTCGAATAAGTACCTCCGTGGGAGAGCTTGATCTGGTGTTGGGCGGTGGCTTAGTGCCGGGCTCGGTGATTTTGGTGGGGGGTGAACCTGGGGCCGGTAAGAGTACATTGCTATTGCAGACCTTATGTAAGTTAGCAGATACAGAAACTGCACTCTATATTACCGGTGAAGAATCGCCTCAGCAGGTAGCCATGCGCGCATCGCGATTGCAGTTACCCACCGACAAGCTAGAAATTATGGCTGAAACTTCGGTAGAAACTGTCTGTGCAGTGGCTCAGCAGAAAAAACCTAAGATTATGGTCATCGATTCCATTCAGGTGATGCATATGGAAGAGGTCACTTCCGCCCCCGGCAGTGTATCGCAGGTGCGTGAAAGTGCCTCCATGTTGGTGCGCTATGCCAAACAGACCAATACCGTATTAATTTTGGTGGGTCATGTGACCAAGGACGGCTCATTAGCCGGGCCAAAGGTACTAGAGCATATGATTGATTGCTCATTAATGCTTGAGGGTAATAGTGATAGTCAGTTTAGAACCCTGCGCAGTCATAAAAATCGCTTTGGCGCAGTCAATGAGCTTGGCGTATTCGCCATGACCGATAAAGGGATGGTTGAAGTGGCCAACCCCTCGGCAATTTTCTTACAGCGCGGTGAGGATATTTCATCGGGTAGCGTAGTGATGGTGGTCTGGGAGGGCACGCGCCCCTTATTAGTGGAATTACAGGCGCTGGTGGATGATAGCCATCTGGGCAACCCCCGTCGTGTGACTGTGGGCCTAGATCATAATCGACTGTCTATGTTACTGGCAGTTCTGCATCGTCATGGCGGTATTATGGCGGGTGATCAGGACGTTTTTGTGAATGTGGTGGGTGGTGTCAAAGTGCTAGAGACCAGTGCTGATTTGGCCCTAATAATGGCAGTTATTTCCAGTTTCAGAGATAGTCCATTGCCTCAAGACCTAGTAGTTTTTGGTGAAGTGGGTTTAGCGGGGGAAATTCGCCCCGTCGCCAATGGCCAAGAACGCTTGCGCGAGGCGGCCAAGCATGGCTTTAAGCACGCCATAGTGCCTGCCGGCAATAGACCCAAACAGCCCATCAAAGGCATGAAAGTGACCGCGGTGCGTACAGTCAATCAAGCACTAGAGGCCTTAGGTTAAATAAATTTAAAGTTAATTGACATCTAGTTAACTAGTGGTTAAATTCACCACTTGCTTAGGCAACAGGTTCTCTTTGATTGAATTCTTAAATTAAAGAGTGAAACGGGAAATTGGTGCGTTAGTTCTTTTGTTAGTAAAAGATCCAGCTATTCCAATACTGCCCCCGCAACGGTAGGTAAGAATGTTAGGTTGTATGACCACTGTGCTCCAATGAGGCATGGGAAGGTAATCTAGCAGAGCTGCTAAATAAGTCGCTCACTTACAAGTCCGGAGACCGGCCTGTCGCTATGCAGACAAACCACGGGGTGTGGTCTTGCGCTGGTCGACAGTTTTTGCTGTCTATTCGCCTGTCTATACCCTGTGAAAACTAAAATAATTATGCTCGGGTGAGAGTACACAGGTTCTTATAATGAAAAAATTTATCAATCTATCCCTAGGTTTAAGCCTAGTTCC
>JABBBH010000001.1 GCA_018607525.1 SAR92 clade bacterium | reverse complement strand
TGCATCATTAGTATTATTTATTACAGGTTTATCCGAAGTATCACCACCACTGCCAACACAGGCCGCAAGATTGATACTAAGTAAAATAATTAATAGGCTTGATATTTTCATTGGGAGTGCCGTTTCATATAAGTTTATATTATTATATTGAATAACTAACCATAAGTGAATTTTAAAATTTTCGAATCTCACCAACCTCTAAAATCCAACTATTTTTAGCCCAATTATTCTTACAACACCTATTTAAATCGCAATGGCATATCGTTAAACGGCTAATACGCTTATCAGCATGACCTGCGACAATTTGTCACATTGTCCTTAACCGCCTAAAACCTTAGTATGCCGCCCTAAATTCATTAGGTGTCGGTATCTATTCTATGCGCAATAAAATTCTTTTTTGTCTTGTTTTTTTAACCTCGCTCTCTCAAGCCAATCAAAACTCATCATTAGAAGAAATCACTATTCAAGCATTTCCGCTATCTAATGAAATAAGCACAGATTTAAGCAACAACCCAACACCCAGCGCTGATAGTGCAGAAGTCCTAAAAAGAATGCCCGGCGCCAACGCCAATGGCAACGGCCCTATTACCAGTATAGCCCAGTATCGCGGTATGTTTGGCGATCGCATTTCAGTAAAACTTGATTCAGCACCGACCTTAACGGGCGGCCCTAATGCGATGGACACACCCCTATCCTATGCCCCTTCAGGCCTATTAAGTGACCTCGTAATATACCGAGGTATTACCCCGGTCAGCCAAGCGCAAGAAAGCATTGGCGGCCATATGGTGGCAAAACTCAATCGTGGTAGCTTTACCCAGAGCCAAGAACTTAACACCAGCGGTTATGCCGTTTTTCAGCAAAACAATAATGGTCAACAGGCTAACACTGACATTCAATTGGTGAATGCCAATAATCAGCATAAAATTTCACTGCTAGGCTCTTACAATGAGGGCGATAATTTTTCTGCCGGCGACAACAAGACCGTCACTGGAACCCAGTATCAGCGTGAGCGTTATGATCTAGCCTATGAGTCAAAAACTAGCACAAATGAGTTTTTAATCTTTGCCGGCAGACATAATGTTGCCAATAGCGGCACCCCCGCCCTGGCCATGGATATTATCAATGTAAATACTGATATGGCCGGCCTTAAACTGAGCTCAGATTTAGCCAACAATAGTGTCTTTAGTGAACTCAATTTAGCTATTGCATGGGCTAACGTAAATCATGGCATGGATAACCATAGTCTGCGCAAACAACCGCCAATGACTATGAAGTATCGCCATAATCAAGCCAATGCTGAAAATCTTTCTTGGTCTCTTGATACCCTATTACCCCTAACTGCGAGCGAACTAAAGCTAGGCATTGATAGCAATCGTCAAACCCATGACTCCCTGATTACCAACCCAACAAATGATCATTTCGAAGTAAACAACTTTGTCGACAGCGAGCGAGACAGCCTAGGTGTTTTTGCTGAGCTTAATGGCAACCATCACAGCTGGGACTATCAGGTAGGTTATCGCCACAATCGCATTGAGCTCAATAGTGCCACAGTAGGCGCTATGGGTATGATGGGCAGCGATATGGATATGAACAACAATGTCTGTTCAGCTATGCATGACTGTGCCAATGAACTTGCTAATGCCTTTAATCAAGCTGATCGTACCCTTAACCACAATACCAATAATCTGGTTGTTAAACTCAATCGTGCTCTAGATAAAGACACCGCGCTAAGTATTGACCTGGGAATAAAACAGCGTGCCCCCTCTTATCGAGAAACCTATCTTTGGGTACCGCTATCCATCACTGGTGGACTTGCCGATGGTCGCAACTATGTGGGCAATCTAAACCTTAAACCTGAAACCTCTCGCGAGATCAATTTAGGCTTAAGTAAAAGTAAAGCTAACTTTAGCATTCAGCCACAAATTTTCTATCGTCAAATTGATAACTATATTCAAGGCACAGCAAGCACGGATTTAGCGGTTAACAGCCTAAGTAATTTGATGGCGGGTTCGCCGGCATTGGCTTACAGTAATACTAACGCCGAAATCTATGGCCTTGATACTAACTGGAACCTAAGCATTAATAACCAATGGTCAGCGGATGGCGTTGTTAGCTATGTTCGCGGCAAGCGCACCGATGTTAAAGATAACCTGTATCGCATCGCACCCACCAATGCGCGTATTAGTGTTAACTATCAATCCGCACAGTTGCCGCTTGAGATTAGCGTTGAGTCTATTATTTATGCACGACAAAAACATGTAGCGAGCTACGCTAACGAATCTCAAACAGCAGGTTATGGCATTGTTAATCTCAGCGCCCAATGGACTGTCAATAATCAGCTACAGGTACGCTCAGGAATCACCAACCTATTTGATCGCTACTATGCCAATCATCTAAATTCTGTTAATCGTAACGGCGGCAGTGATATTGCTGTGGGCGAGGTTATTCCTGGTATGGGACGTACCCTCTACGTTCAGGCCAAGGTTGAGTTTTAACGAAAAAGTTTTACCTTAATTAGAGCGCCCGCCGGCAAATTTAATGAAGCCGGCAGGCGGTGACTTCATACCCTGTTTGTAGCAAATCATTACAGAGTTTTTTGCTTCTTTTTCCCGAAGAACAAAGTAATAAATACTGTAAATTTTTCTCTAAAAATTTGTGCGGATTTTCTGCCAATTTCAGCGCTTCAATATGAAGCGCTGAAAATGCAGAAGGCTCGTCTCTCATTTCATCCTTAGTTCTAATATCTACTAAAATATTACTCTCGCAGAGTGACTGATCAATTCTGGGCACATGGCCCGCAAGATAAATATCGAAATCAGATTCAAGATCTAAGTCACACAAACTGTGACAACAGGTCTTATTTTTTGGCACATCGAATACTGAAAACTCATAGCTTAAAAAATCACAATGTAATAGGCGCCCCTGCAAAGCACTGTGATATCCCGCCAAAATCCTAATTGCCTCCAACGCTTGAAAGCTACCCAAAATTCCCGGTACTGGCCCCAATACACCTAGCTGATTACAGCTGTCGCCTTGGGGCTGCCCCACAGGCCACAGGCAATTAAAGCAAGGTTTATTAATCTCAGGGTCGAGTACGAATAACTGACCCTCCATTTTTACTGCATTGGCAAAAACTGCTAACTTGCCCGTGACTAAACAGAGCGCATTCAGCAAACGGCTAAAATTTTGATCATCCGTACAGTCTAAAACCAAATCATGTTGCTCAAATAGCTCATGCAAATTCTGTAGATCTAAAAATTCCGTTAGCCCACTCATCGCGCAATTCGGATTGCGTTCGCTGACATAACTCGCAGCCACCTTAGCTTTATATTGACCAATATCCGCCACGCGATAAATAGTCTGACGATGCAGATTACTGGCTTCAATTCGATCTTGATCAACCAGCGTTATAGTACCCACACCCGCACCAGCTAAATAGCTGACTGCCGCCACCCCCAGTCCGCCTGCACCAAAAATTAACACCCGTGACTGAATAATACTTGCCTGTCTAGACTCGTTCATCCATTGCAAAGACAGTTGTCGTGAGTAATCCGCTATAGACTTCATCCCGCTACCTCAGACCCAACCCACAAAGGCGCAGTTGAATCTAGGTAATACTCTTTCTTCCAAATGGGAATCCGCAATTTAATTTCATCAATCACAAAGCGGCAGGCTTCAAAAGCGGCACCTCGATGAGCCGCATTAACCCCAACCCACACCGCCATATCACCAATCTGCAAGCGCCCTAAACGATGAATACAGATTACTGAATTAATACCATAGCTCACCAATGCCTGCTCTAAAATCTTACTAGCCTCGTTGATGGCAAGCTTAGAATAGGCCTCGTAAAACAAATGAGATACCGGTCGGTTGTCATGATGATTTCGAACCCATCCCTCAAAGCTAACAAAGGCACCGCAGGCAGGGTCACTAAACTTTTCTACCAATAAGTCTCTGCCAATTTGCTTCTCTGTTAATTCAAAGTAATGCACTGGCATTAACCGCCTGAGACCGGGGAGATAAAACTGATAATATCTCGATCATTAATTACCCTCTGCCAGTCACAAAATTCATGGTTAATCGCGGGTCTTACCGAACTCATTTCCTGTTCGAAGCGATACTGCGCATCAAGCTCAAACCAAAGTTCTTGTACAGTGACCGCCTCGGTTGACCAGGCTTCATTGGTTTTTTTTGTCAGCTCAGCAAAGCGTGAAAAATAGTTAAGCTGTATCGTTTTATTAGATAAAGACTTTTTCATGGAGCCTAAGAGTCCCCTTTAAAATCGGATTTACCGCCAGATTTTTTCAACAGCTGGACATCATGAATACGAATATCATGAGACAGGGCCTTACACATATCGTAGATAGTCAATGCCGCCACAGAGACAGCGGTGAGTGCCTCCATCTCAACACCTGTCTTATGATTCACTCTAACCTCAGCCCGAATTATGAGGCTGTGGCTTTGGTCATCTGGCGTAAAATTCAGCTGACAAAAGTCGATAGGCAATGGATGACACATAGGGATTAATTCTGCGGTACGCTTGGCCGCCATAATCCCAGCAATATTCGCCGTATCCACAATTGAACCCTTAGCCGTGGTTAGTTGAGTCTGTTGTAATTTTTCATACAGTATTGCAGGAAACCACACGCTCGCCTGCGCCACCGCGACACGCCGAGTGACTGCTTTCTCGCCCACATCCACCATGCGCGATTTGCCCTGCTCATCTAAATGACTTAATTCACCCATAAGTGCCCTCAATTAACCCCCCAGCATTGCAAAATGACGGGTAGCCCCGGTCTTCTGTTGCTGTAAATAATGCTTTGGCAGTTTTTCATAAATACTTGAACGCAAAAATTCCGTTAAAGGTGCCGAATCAGTGGTTTGCAAAAAATGCCTAAGGTCTTTGCCCTTTTCAGAAAATAAACAGAGGTGCAACTGACCCTGAGCGGTCACCCTCAATCGATTACAGGTATCACAAAAATTTTCACTATAGGGTGCGATGACACCCACCGAACCCGGATAACTGGAATGCCGATATTCAACAGCAGGGCCTGCATGAATAAGGCGCGATTTCTCTGTCCAACCCTGATCGACTAATAGGTCTTTCACCTTATCGGCAGAAAAATGTTGGCGATTAAAAAATTCTCTGTTATCGCCTGTTTGCATAAGCTCAATAAAGCGCAATGCAATGGGCTTATCTTTAACCCAATCTATTAATGGCATCACCTGAGAATCCCTATGCTCACGCAACAAAACGGTATTAATTTTTATAGCCGTAAAGCCCCTATCAATGGCTTTATTGAGTGCTCCAATGATCATTGGCAAATCTGATGAGGCAGTAATTAACTCAAACTGCTCAGGCGACAGGCTATCGATACTAATATTCACCTGATCAATACCCGCGGCAATCCATTGCGGTAAAAAGTGATTCAACCGATAGCCATTGGTAGTAATACAAACCTTTTCAATCCCAGGTTGAGATTTACAGATATCAATAATCTGCAATAAATCTTTTCGTAAACTGGGCTCACCCCCAGTTAATCTTATTTTCTTAAAACCTAATTCGGCAAAACTAGCGATTAGTGTTTTTATTTCATCTAAGCGTAATTCATTCTGTGATGCCTTACCCTCATAACCATTGGGCAGACAATAACTGCATTTGAAATTACACAGATCCGTAATTGAAAGCCGCAAATAAGAAAACTGCCGCTGATAGGCATCCGTCAGGATAATGTCATCTTTCACCGCGAGAGAATTATCCATTAAAGCACCAAGAAAAAGGCGTGACCTTTACCCTATCACCTACCTGCAAAGCACCGCTATCTTCAGACAGAGTTACCATGCAGTTAGCCTGCGCCAAACCATAGACAAGATGAGAACCCTGCTCACTAAAGGTGGTTACATGCCAACTAATATCCCCCGCAGAAGAAACCATAGAAGACAAAACTCCACGCTGAAACTCCAAGCGCTGGGAGCTTTTATGAATGGTATTATCAAGGGTCGCCATAAGCTGTAATTTTTGTGGCGATTGTCTGCCGCCCACTAAAAAACGAAGTGCCGGCAGAAAAAATTCAGACAGGGTGACAAACGAAGAAACCGCATTCCCAGGTAACCCAAAAAACAGCGCACTGGTTTGCGGCTTATCACCCAACACACCAAAGCAAAGGGGTTTCCCTGGCTTCAAAGCCACCTTATAACTATCAAGCTTACCCATAGATTCAACGCAATCCTTTACGTAGTCGTAATCACCCACAGAAACACCACCGCTGCTGATAACCACATCAAAATTTTGAGCCGCCTGCTGAAGACAGTGCGCTATATCCGCTTTACTATCTTTAATAACTCCCAGATTGCTGTATTCGATCGGCAAGCCATCAATCAAAGCGGCAATGGCTGATAAATTACTCTCGTAAATATCGCCACATGACAAACTGTCTCCCGCCGCTTTTAACTCATCACCCGTAGCAAATAAGCCCACTTTCAGTTTTCTAAATGTATTAACTGCACCAATACCCTGACTAGCCAGAGCAGAGACAATCGATGGCGTAATAGGTTGGTATTGCTTAAATAATATTTGTCCTCGGCGGATATCCTCGCCCAAGCGACGAATATTTTTGCCCACAGCAATATCCTGTAACAGGACTATTTTATTATCGGCAACTTTTTGGGTATTTTCCTGAATAATCACAGTGTCAGCCCAGTGGGGAACTACCGCACCGGTCATAATTCGCAGGCACTGACTACCACCAAGCGGCGCACCCGAATAGGGCTTGCCCGCTCTTGATTCGCCACAAACCTGAAATTCAGAATGCGCTTTAGCATTATCGGCGTCACCCGCCATACAGAGCGCATAACCATCCATAGCCGAGACAGTTTGCCGAGGTACGTTTTGGGCTGCGCAAATATCCTCAGACAGATAAAAGCCCAAACCCCTAGACAAAGATCTAGATTCAGACGCCAACCCAACCTCTGTAATCCAAGCCTCGCAGAGCTCCCTTAATTTTGACTGTGCCTGAGAAAAACTGATCATCTCAACTCAACACCTACATCCATGTAACTCGATAAATTGTTATTACCTACTCTTCAAATATAAACCATAGAGCGCCACAGCGAATGAATACATTCAAACAAATATCACCACTCAGCCAATAACCAAAAACAAATGCATAAAAAATTTATAGGTATCAGGTTGGTTAATTGGCTAGCTATGGACTATCTTCAAAATAAATAGGTATAAATTATGGTCGTATCCAATCCCAAACCACTCAGCATTGCTGTGCTGACTATTTCAGATACCCGCAACGAAAAAACCGATAGCTCGGGGCAGTTTCTAGCTGAAAATTTGGTCACCGCCGGCCATCGTTTACATACAAAAGTGATTATTAAAGATGATATTTCTGCCATTCAGGCAGTTGTTAAAGACTGGATTAGCGATCGTTCAGTGAATGCGATTATCACCACAGGCGGGACTGGCTTTTACTCGCGCGATGTCACCCCCGAGGCCATCAGCCCATTATTTGAAAAACCTATCGAAGGGTTCGGTGAATTATTTAGAGCGATTTCTTATCAAGAGATTGGCGCTTCAACTATTCAGTCCAGAGCCTTTGGCGGCATGGCAAACAACACCTGCATATTTTGTTTACCCGGCTCACAAAATGCCTGCAAAACCGGTTGGAATAAAATCATTGCTGAACAGCTAGATTCACGAACCAAGCCCTGCCATTTTGTAGACCATCTACTGTGCTCTGAATAATGCTAATTGACCCCTGGGTTTTAAATAGCCTACTCATTGGCGTCTTTTTTGTATCGGCCCTGCTTCACAGTAGTGTAGGTTTGGGTGGCGGGTCATCCTACACCGCATGGATGGTTATCCTAGCCGTACCCTCGCTAATGATCCCTTCCATTGCTCTTAGCCTGAATGTATTGGTCAGTAGTTTGGTGTGTATTCAATTTACCCGCAAAGGCCTAATGCCCTGGAAAATTTTAGGTTTGGTCCTACTATTTTCAATGCCCACTGCCTATATAGGGGGCTCAATGCAGGTGGATGCAATGGTGATTCACAGCCTGCTTTTGATCAGTTTAATGGTGATCTTTTTTCGGCTTATTTACTTTCATCCGCACAACTATCAACAGAACAAAATTGCGACACCAGCTGCCTATATAAGCATCGCAGTCTTGGGTGCTGTACTGGGTTTTCTAGCGGGACTAGTAGGGATTGGCGGTGGTATCTATCTTGTACCAGCACTACTGCTACTTCATCTTGCCGGTATCAAACAGGCAGCAGCCTGTGGTGGTGGCTTTATTTTATGTAACTCAGTAGTTGGCCTATTAGCCAAATGGCAAACCCAGATAATACCCTTTACCTTCGAGGAGCTTGCACCCTATCTTGGCGCTGTCGCAATAGGTGGAATACTTGGTTCGCAATTCTCAATAAGCCAAAAGAATCAGCGTATTCTGCAAAGACTACTCTTATGGGTGGTGATTATTGCCTGCCTGTTATTGGCAAGAAGAATTTTTCTGGTTGGGCTATGACTTGTTTTTATAGCAACCCAATATCTCAGGCATCTTAAATGGCGTTATTACCCTTAAAACCCGCCATAGATAGAGCAAAGGGTTGGTGCTTCGGTACCAGGACATTTTTTTCAACGCTTCGGATGCCGCTTCAAAGCCTATGGCGCACAGCTCATCATAACGCTCGGTATTATCTGAGATACTAAAGTCTCTTAAATCCATAGCAATTAAAATATCAGCGGCCTTAGTTTCTTCATAAGTACGATGACTTAGGGCAATATCGAAGGCATTGCGCATCACATCAAGCACATTTTTTGGCTCTTCGTAGGCACCTACGCCGCCCAACTGGCTGGCAATAATTACTCCTGCGCCCATGGCTTTAACTGCCTGTACTGGCACACTTTGCACAATGCCACCATCGACTAGGGTTCGCCCGTTAAGCTGCATCGGGATATACACCCCCGGAATGGAGGCCGAGGCGCAGACTGCATCCGCTAAAGGCCCCTCGGTAAAGATAACTTCCTCACCGGTATTAATATCCGTGGCAACAATTGATAACGGAATCGCCGCATCCTCGATATTAACCTCGCCCAGATGCTCGATTAGAATTTCTTTTAATGGGTCCGCGGTAAAGAAACCGGTTTTATTAAATTTAAAGGTAGTAATTTGAGTGAGGGTTAAACGTTGAGCAATTTCCGCAATGGTATCAATGCCAATATTAAACGCATACATAGAAGCGACCATAGCTCCTACACTGGTACCAGCAACATAGTCGACCTGCACATGGGCATCCTGTAATGCCTTTAAAACACCAATATGCGCAATGCCCTTAGCACCGCCACTACCCAGTGCTAACCCGACTTTTGTGTTAAAAATGTTTTCAATCGCCATACTTTGAGTGTAACCCTAGAATGGCATTGCGACCATAGGATTTG
>JABBBH010000063.1 GCA_018607525.1 SAR92 clade bacterium | reverse complement strand
CTGCGTTAATTTTAAACTTGTCTTTTTGACTGATCGCTGCGTTGAACTGCTTCACTCATTCAGTCACATACCTTATGTATGCTCCTTCACTGGCTTCATTGTTCGCCTTGCGCTGAGCCAAAAATCCTAGGTTTAATGGTCTTGCTGTTTAACTTGTCTTTTTGCCGCTGGGCGACATGCTAAAACGCTTTGTATTTATTCTAGATTACAAAGCGATAGTTTTAGCAGATTTCTTATTTATTCGTCGATAAAGCTGCGCAAATGGTCCGAGCGAGTCGGGTGACGAAGTTTACGTAATGCTTTGGCTTCGATTTGACGAATACGCTCACGGGTTACATCAAACTGTTTACCTACTTCTTCAAGGGTATGATCTGTATTCATATCAATACCAAAACGCATTCTTAGTACCTTGGCTTCACGAGCGGTTAGGCTGCCAAGTACGTTGCGTGTAGAGTCGGTAAGGTTCGATTTAGTGGCTTCATCAACCGGCAAGGCAATGGTGGTATCTTCGATAAGATCACCAATATTTGCATCTTCATCTTCACCAATGGGCGTTTCCATTGAGATGGGTTCTTTTGCGATTTTAAGCACTTTACGAATTTTATCTTCTGGCATTTCCATGCGCTCTGCTAACTCTTCAGGCGTGGCTTCACGGCCCATTTCTTGTAGCATTTGGCGGGAAATACGATTCAGTTTGTTAATGGTTTCGATCATATGCACTGGGATACGAATGGTTCTTGCTTGGTCAGCAATTGAACGAGTAATTGCCTGACGAATCCACCAGGTAGCATAGGTCGAGAACTTATAACCGCGACGATATTCAAACTTATCGACCGCTTTCATTAGGCCGATATTACCTTCCTGAATAAGATCAAGGAACTGCAAACCGCGGTTGGTATATTTTTTAGCAATCGAGATTACTAGTCGCAAGTTAGCTTCTACCATCTCTTTTTTCGCACGACGAGCCATGGCTTCACCCATAGTCACGCGGCGGTTAATATCTTTAATTTGAGCAATACTCAGCTGACTGTTAGCTTCAACCTGCGCTAACTTTCTTTGACAGCGAAGGATTTCAATTTCTTGATTTTTTAGCCCTTTTGACCAATCAGCATTGCTTTCAATCAGCTGAGTAACCCATTCCATATTGGTTTCATTGTTAGGGAAGCTTTTGATAAAGTCTTTACGTGGCATTTTTGCATAGCGCAAGCAGAGGCGCATGATGGCGCGTTCTTGTAAGCGAATTTTATCAACGGCATTCTTAACCATGGCAATTAATGGATCGAATTGACGGGGCGTTAGCTTGAGGTATTTAAAAACATCAGAAAGTTGCTCTAGGTTTTCTTTAGAAGATTTTCCATCGCGACCGTAACGAGCAATATACTTTTCTGTTTTGCTTAACTGCGCTCTAATTTCTTCGAAGCGACGGTTAGCTTCTTCAGGATCTAGACCGCCTTCATTTTCTTCTTCTTCCTCTTCGTCTTCAACGACGGCTCCACCGTTGGCAATTCTTTCGGCTTCAGCGGCTTCAGCAGCCTGCTGTTGAGCTAGCGCTGAGGGTACATGCTCCATTGGGTTGAGGTAACCACTAATGAGGTCAGTTAGTTTGCGTTCACCGGCTAACACCTGATCCCATTCTGCAATAACGGCGGCGACAGTCGATGGCCAGTCGGAAACTGCTGACATTAGCTCTCGCGTGCCTTCTTCAATACGCTTGGCGATTTCAATTTCGCCTTCTCTGGTAAGTAGCTCAACGGAGCCCATTTCACGCATATACATACGCACTGGGTCGGTTGTTCTATGCTGTTCAGATTCTACAGAGGCTAGGGCGGCTGCAGCTTCAGCGGCGGCAACCTCATCGGGAGTATTAACCCCGGAAATCATCAAAATAGATTCAGCATCAGGCGCAGTTTCAAAAACAGTGATGCCCATATCATTAATCATTTGAATGATATCTTCTACTTGCTCGGGATCTGCAATGCCTTCAGGCAAGTGATCGTTAACTTCGGCGTAGGTCAGGTAACCCTGCTCACGGCCTTTGGCAATAAGATCTTTAATTCCGGATTGCTGATTTTTTTGATTATCGCTCATAGTTTTTATACTGTCTTTTATGCGCTTGAAATGGCGCGTAATTATATCGAAAATTTATTCTAATGTCGCAGTAATTTTAGTAAATTCAGCAGATATTGCCTTTTTTTATTGCTGGGCTAGTAATCGCTGTTTAATTTGTTCTTTTAATGCCGCTGATTTTTCATCTTCCGGCAGTTCTAATCTGAGCTTATACAGTTGTTTTATCTGGCTTTCATCAAGTTTCTCTTGATCCAGTAAATGGGCGGCTTTTTCACTGGCAGGCAGTTGGTAAAAGGCCTCTTTTAAGACATGATTCAATGCATCACAGAATTCCTGATTATCATCCCTTCCAGTGCCGGAGGGCGGGTGATAGAGCTCACTAGCAGCCAGATCTTGTAAAATCTGGGTTTCCTGTGAGTCACTGTAAGTACCATGCCAGTAGGCAAATATATGGGAGGGTTTGTATTGTGGATTACTTTGTACCACATTTAATAATTTTAAAAATAGCTGAGTGTCTACATCTGATGAATTGAAAAGTAAATCTGCGCTATCAATATGTTCAGCTAATTGCGGATGATTAATTAGCAGGGCAGTCAGATGTTTTATGGGTGTAAGGCGAATTTTTGATGTTTTTTGATCATAGCCTATGTCAGAAATACCATAATCATCCTCTGCGGGAATAGGCGCCGATTCCCAGGTCTGAACATCTGAACCCTGTTCGTAGGATGGGGCAGTCTGATTGGGCTGGGATGGCTGATTTGTCGGGCCGCCATGGGTTTCGACATAGGTTTTGAGGTCATCTACAGCAATACTGGTTTTTCTTGAAAGCTCTTCAAGCATAAGCTGTTTAAACACACCTACGGGTATTCTATTGATTTTAGGTGCGCTTAATTTACTAAGTTTGGCTTTGCCTTCGCCGGTTTCTATATTAATGCCTTCGCTCAGCTCTTCAAATAAAAACTCGGACAATGGTGTGGCATTTTGAATCTGCGTTTGGAATTTCTCTGAACCTAAATTTCTGACCATGGTATCAGGGTCTTCACCATCGGGAAGGAACAAAAATTTTGCGGTCACTCCATCGCGCATTTCTGGCAATGCAATATCAAGTGAGCGTGATGCCGCACGTCTACCCGCATTATCACCATCAAAGCAGAATACAATTTCACTGGTGTATCGAAATAATTTTTGCAGATGATTTTCAGTAAGTGCGGTTCCTAAGGTGGCAACTGCATTATGGATACCAAACTGTGCAAGAGCGATCACGTCCATGTAGCCCTCTACCATTAACAAATAGGGTATTTCTTTGAGTGCCTGGCGGGCTTCATATAAGCCATACAGCTCTCTACCCTTGTGAAAGATAGGGGTTTCCGGTGAGTTGAGGTACTTAGGCGTGCTGTCGTCTAGAACACGGCCACCAAAGCCTAGGGTTCGCCCGCGCTGATCGCGAATAGGGAACATGATGCGATGTCTAAAGCGGTCGTATTGCTTCTTTTCTTCGGGTTTGACCACCAACATGCCTGAGTCAGCTAGTAGTTTTATTTTTTCTTCTTTGGTGCCCACAGCTTTGAGTAGATTATCCCAGCCCTGTGGTGCAAATCCGATACCGAACTGGGCTGCAATTTTTCCGGTTAAGCCGCGCGCTTTTAAGTAGGCTACCGCCTGTTTAGCTTCTTCAGTACGCAGTTTTTGGCGATAAAATTTATCAGCCTCGGTGACTACACTGTAAAGATCATCGCGATGTTGTTTGGCCTTTGGATTGGCCACGGCTTCTCTGGGAATTTCCATACCCGCATTTTTTGCTAATAACTCTACCGCGGGTAAAAAATCGATACGATCAAATTCCATAATAAAGCCCAGAGCATTGCCGCCTGCGCCACAGCCAAAACAGTAATAAAACTGTTTGTCTTGGGCAACGGTGAATGAGGGGCTTTTTTCTTCGTGAAAAGGGCAACAGGCTTTATGACTTTTGCCGGTTTTTTTGAGCGGAACACGGCTGTTAACCACGTCGACAATATCGACGCGATCTAAGAGATCATCTATAAATGTTTGTGGAATTAAACCCGCCATATACCCAATCGAAGCAGTGATGTTAATGTGCTAGTTAAAGATACAGTGTAACGGGTTCTTTAAGGAAATAAACAGCGTTTATTAGACTAAGGCTTTTTTTACTGCACCACTGACAACGCCGCCATCTGCTCGGCCCTGAATTTGCGGTTTCAAAATACCCATTACCTTGCCCATATCACGCATTGATTCTGCGCCTGTAGAGGCTATAGCCTGTTGAATTAGGTCATTAATTTCTTGCTCGGTGAGAGCGGTAGGGAGGAAGTCTTGAATAACATCAATTTCCGCCACTTCGATATCTGCAAGCTCTTGACGACCCGCAGCTTCATATTGAGCGATAGAGTCTCGACGCTGTTTGATCATTTTATCCATGATGGCAATCAGTCTTTGATCATCAATCTCGATTCGCTCATCAACTTCAATACGCTTAACTTCCGCTTGAATCAGTCGAATTGCACCTAGTCGAGCCTTTTCTTTGGCACGCATAGCTTCTTTCATCGCAGTATGGATCTGTTGTTTAAGACTCATTGATTACACCTTCGAATAAAAATTTATTTTATCAGCGTCGATAGCTAGAAACACAAAAAGCGCCTCAAGGCGCTCTTTGCTATATATTTTGCTCTAAACTCTGCGGTTAGCGAGGGTTTAGTACAACCGTTGGAACTTGCGTGATTCGCGAGAAACCTTTTTAAGGTTACGCTTAACAGCTGCTGCGCCTTTGCGCTTACGTTCCCAGGTTGGCTTCTCATAAAATTCTTTTGAGCGAACCTTGGCTAAAATTCCTGCTTTTTCGCATGAACGCTTGAAACGTCTTAGGGCGACGTCAAACGGCTCATTTTCTTTAATACGCACACTTGGCATTGATGCATAATCCTGTTGTAGTAATTAAAATTCACTGAACTTTATGTTCACTGGCATTAAGGGCGCGTAGTCTATACATTTCCCCTTATTGATGCAAAATCTTTTTACCTTTAACTGCAATTTTGGGTGGTTATTGAGTTGTTTTTAGTCAAAATTCACTATTAAAGCTCGATTTATACTCTCTATGTGCAGTTTTTCTAATGAAAAAATAGTGGCAACTGGGTTCACAGAAACTCGCTTTGAGGTTAAAGTTGCAGGCTAAAACCATAGATTAAAAAAACACAATGCTTGTATTAGGAATTGAAACATCCTGCGATGAAACCGGTTTCGCTATTTATGATAGCGAAAGGGGTCTTCTTGCCCATTGTTTATACTCTCAAGTGGCTTTGCATGCTGAGTATGGTGGCGTTGTCCCTGAGTTGGCCTCTCGCGACCATGTGCGAAAGATTTTGCCTATGTTTAATCAGGTGCTTGCCGAAGCCGGCATCACCAAGGAGGCACTGGATGGCATTGCCTATACCGCAGGCCCCGGATTGATGGGGGCATTAATGGTAGGTGGTTCTATGGCCACTGCCTTAGGTTTTACTCTGGATATCCCTGTAGTGGGTGTTCATCACATGGAAGGTCATTTACTGGCGCCTATGTTGGAAGACAAGCCCCCAGAGTTTCCCTTTGTAGCTCTGTTAGTTTCTGGGGGGCATACCCAGCTAGTTTCAGTTAAGGGTATTGGTGACTATCAGCTTTTGGGTGAGTCTCTTGATGATGCGGCTGGTGAGGCCTTTGATAAAACCGCTAAAATGTTGGATCTAGATTATCCCGGTGGCCCAGTGTTAGCCAAATTGGCTGAAAATGGCCATCTCAATCGTTTTGATTTCCCAAGACCGATGACCGATAAACCGGGTTTAGATTTTAGTTTTTCTGGGCTTAAAACTCATACTAGAAATTTGATCGAAAAGCATCGTGGCGATGATGTGCTTCCGGATCAGCAGACTACCTATGATATCTGTGCGGGATTTCAAGAGGCCGTGGTGGATACGCTATCCATCAAATGTAAGCGGGCTTTAAAGCAAACTAACATGAAACGGTTGGTGATTGCCGGCGGTGTTTCTGCTAACAAGCGTCTACGCCATAAATTAGAGGCTGAGTTAACTCAATTTGATGCTCAGGTTTTCTATGCTCGTCACGAGTTTTGCACTGATAATGGTGCTATGATCGCCTATGCGGGTTGTCAGCGGTTACTGGCGGGTGAGCGCAGCGAACTGTCGTTATCGGTAACACCGCGCTGGCCTCTGCAAAGCCTTTCTTCAATTTAAGGAACCAATTAATGGATATTGTTTACATAAGAGACTTGCGAATAGAGACTATTATTGGCATCTATGACTGGGAACGCGAAGTTAAGCAAACAGTCAGTTTAGATCTTGAGATGGCCCATGATATTCGAAAAGCGGGTGAAACAGACGATATTCAGTATGCATTAAATTATAAGTCGATTGCTAAACGTCTTATTGCTTTTATCGAGCAAAGTGAGTTTTTGCTGGTTGAGCGAATGGCCGAAGAAGTTGCGGCTATTGTTATGAATGAATTTTCTGTCCCATGGCTGCGACTTCGGGTGAGTAAACCTGGCGCCTTGCGTGGTTCAAAGGATGTGGGCATTCTGTTGGAGCGCGGTGAAAAGCCAGCTGGAGTGCCTATTTAATGGCGCGCATATACCTAAGCTTAGGTAGCAATATTGATCGAGAGCAGCATATTTGTGCCGCTCTTGATGCGCTGTCGGATTCCTTTGGTGAATTAGAAATTTCCACGGTCTTTGAATCTATTGCTGTAGGTTTTGAGGGTGATAGTTTTTATAATTTGGTTGTGGGCATTCAAGCTGATCAGTCTGTGGGTGAAATTACCAAAATTTTAAAGCATATCGAAGACTGTAATGGGCGTGATCGCAGTGCCCCCAAGTTTGGCCCGCGTAGCCTAGACATAGATATCCTAACAGTTGATGATTTAGTGGGTGAAATTGATGGGATTCGATTGCCTAGAAACGAAGTATTAAAGAATGCTTTTGTTCTTCAGCCGTTGGCAGAATTGGCGCCGCAGATGTTGCATCCAGAAACCCATCAAACCATGACTGAGCATTGGCAGGCCTTTGATAAGCAAAGCCAGAAACTATGGCCAGTTGATTTTAACTGGCCGTCTAGTTAGCAGCTAAAGGCTGGTTGAGCTACCGCCATCTACGGCAATGGTTTGCCCAGTCACATAGCTGGCATCTATCGCAAGAAAAAATACCGCATCAGCGATATCCGATTCTCTACCCAAGCGTCCCATTGGGACATTGCTAAGAACAGACTGTTGTTTTTCAATATCATCCTCTTCATGCTCAGGCCACAAAATGGCACCCGGGGCTACTGAATTAACTCTCACTTCAGGGGCTAGCTCCAGTGCAAGCGTTTTTGTCATTGCGATATTGCCTGCCTTGGCAATGGTATATATAGGGTGATTAGCCAGTGCTTGACGGGCATGCATATCTGAAATGTTCACCACAGATCCGGAATATTTTTTTAGCAGTGAACTGAGTTTTTGGGTTAGGAAGAAGGGCCCGCGCAAATTACTGCCAATTAAATCATCCCACTGAGCTTGATCACAGTCCTCAAGGGGCGTTGGATAAAAACTTGAGGCGTTGTTAACCAACACATCTAGTCTTCCTAGGCTGGCCACTAACTTAGCTATTTTTTCAATTCCAGAGGGGCTACTTAAATTGGCTTGCACCATCAGGCAGCTATCAGCGTCTTTTTGATTGAGTGATTCGCATAACTTATCAGCATCAACAGCAGATTGGTTGTAGTGAATCACTACCCTATAATTGGCCTGATGAAACAGATGGGCAATATTGGCACCAATACGACGGGCGGCACCGGTAATTAAAACAATTTTTTCACGTTTATTCGGCTTAGCCATAGGATCATATTCCGTTATTGGTCTTAAATTCGGTTAAATGTTGTATTTGACGCTGATTAAGTTGCTTGCCAATTTCAGCACCGCTTACGCCCTGAGCAACAAGATCTGAGATATCAACCTGACTCACTGCCTTAAGGGCGGCCAGCAGATAATCTTTAGAAGGGTACGCAGCATCTTCAAATCCAGCTCTTCCTTTGATATCTGCTTCACAGCAGGTTAAGAAATCTATTAATTTATCAGGCGATCGAATGGCGCCAATACTTTGAAATAGCTTAAGTAATGTTGCAGGTTTAAGTTCTAATGCTCGGTGACAGTGAAGATGAAACTCAGTCACTGACATTGCCAACTGGCGATGTTTATTGGGCACAGTTAAACGATCACAGATCGCTTTAACCAGAGGTAATCCGCGTTTTTCATGACCCGAATGACTTGGAAGAACATCTTCAGGAGTTATGGCTTTGCCCACATCGTGCACCAATACCGCAAACCGAATCGCTTCGCAGTCGGTGAGTTTGGTGGCGGCTTTCAGTGCCATAAGGGTATGGATGCCGGTATCAATCTCAGGATGGTAGTCAGCGCGCTGAGGAACACCAAACAGTGCATCGACTTCAGGTAACAACACCTCGAGAGCATTGCAGGCTTTGAGCACTTCAAAAAACACCTGAGGCGACTGCTCTGCGAGAGCGCGACTGGTTTCTTTCCATACTCTTTCGGCTACCAGAAATTCCATCTCACCCTTGGCCACTATGGATTTCATTAACTCCATGGTTTCTGGGGCTACAGTGAATCCTAAATGCGCATAGCGGGCTGCAAATCGTGCGACTCTCAATACTCTTAATGGGTCTTCGGTGAAAGCTTCTGAGACATGGCGTAACAGTTTATGTGCCAGATCTTTCTGTCCGTCAAAGGGATCAATAATACGGCCTTCATCATCCTGGGCCATGGCATTGATGGTTAAATCCCGCCGAATTAAATCCTCTTCGAGACTGACTTCGGTTGAGGTATAAAATTCAAAACCTTTGTACCCATGTCCGGATTTTCTTTCGGTTCTAGCCAGTGCATATTCTTCACCGGTTTTAGGGTGAATAAACACTGGAAAATCCTGACCTACAGGCTTATACCCCAGATCTGTCATCTGTTCTGGGGTGGCACCCACCACTACCCAGTCATTTTCGCTACTAGGATAGTTGATTAAGCTGTCGCGGACTGCGCCGCCGACTAAATATATTTGCATCTGGATCTCTCAAGTTTAATGCATTGTAGATCGCATACTGTTTCATCTCAAACCATTGACTCCATCAAGTCAATATTTTGCTGAGTAGGCTCTAAATTTACGCTATTTATCCAATCAGCTATTAATAAAAGAATAAATAAATAATCCTGATGATCCTCTGTTGGTTAATGTTCGTAGGAAAAAATATAACTTATTGAGTGGCTTGATGACCTTTTCATTGGGTCAAAAGACAGACTATTTATTTACGTGGATAATAGGAGTTTCTATGTCTAGTGATATAGAAGGAGTTATAGAATTTGCTTCGGGTTATGATTTTTCAGATCATCAGCCGCCAAACATGGCCTCAAATGCTAGTTCCGAAGACGGTTCTTTGCTAAAAGAAAAGTTTAAGCAGAGCAGTCATTCTAGAAAGCGTCTTGAGCAAAAGCTTGAACAATCGAAAATTGATCGTGAGGTTAAAGATTTTGATTATGAGGATTTTTAAGATTAGCTAACGGTTTCATAAACATTTCTAATGCCCACAGCATTTTCTGCTGTTTTTTGGCATAATACTGTTCTAATTTTTTTAGGATAAAACAGTCCCTTGACTACTCATACTGTTCTTAAAGTGGAAAGCTTGGCTTTTGAGCGCAATGATGCCGTTCTTTTTCAGCCGGTAGACTTTGAGCTAAAAGCTGGCGAAGCCCTGCAAATACTGGGTGTCAATGGCTCTGGTAAAACCACCTTATTCCAACTATTGACGGCTATTTTGCCCTCAAGCTCAGGGCAGATAAGTTATCGCGAGCAGCCATTGAGCGACTGTCGGTATGAGTATCTTTCTAATGTTCTCTTCATAGGCCACCAGTCAGGGGTCAAAGCAGCTCTGACGGTCGAAGAAAATCTTCGCTGGATGAGTCCAAATAATACATCCTGTGAAAAAATTTCTGCAGCTCTTGAGGTGGTAGGTCTCAGCGAATATGCGCAAATACACTGTGCTAATCTTTCTGCCGGACAAAAGCGTCGCGTTGCCTTGGCGCGCCTAATAACGTCACAGGCAAAACTTTGGTTATTAGATGAGCCCTTAACATCACTGGATAAGCAGGGTGTTGAATTAGTTGAGCGTTGCATGAACCAGCATTTAGCTCAGGGTGGTGCAATTCTGTTCTCATCGCATCAAGATCTAGCCCAGGTGACAACCCGTAATTACAAGCTAGAACCTCTTATGGAGGTGGCTTGATGGCGAACAACCTCTCGGGTGGATTTAAAGCCTATCTTTACAGAGATATACTTATAGCTCAGCGAGATAGAGGTGATTTAAGTAAGCCGCTGATGTTTTTCCTGTTAGTGGCTGTTATGGTGCCGCTTGCCATAGCACCAGAGGCAAATAAGTTATCGGCTATAGCACCGGGGCTAATATGGATTCTGGCATTGCTGGCTACGTTGCTTTCTATAGAGCGTCTATTTAGTGAAGACTATGCAGATGGCTCCCTTGAGCAACTATTAATAAGTCCGAATTTGTTAATGATGCCAATTTTGGGAAAAATTACCGCCCATTGGCTGGTTATTGGGTTACCACTAACCCTGCTTTCACCGGTGATAGCTATTTGGTTTTCCTTGCCTATTTCAGCGATGGTACCAATGATGCTCAGCCTTGCGCTGGGAACTGCAGTGCTAAGTTTAATTGGTGCAGTGGGTGCTGCTCTGACTCTACCACGGCAGGGAGGGGTTTTATTGGCATTGCTGGTTATGCCTCTGTATATGCCAGTATTGATATTTGGTAGTGCAACTATTCAAGCTGCGGTGGATGGTCTTAATTGGCTTGCCCCGCTCGCTATGTTGGCTGCACTTTTAGCGGTAGCCATTGTGTTATGTCCGCTCGCTATTTCAGCCGGTCTTAGGATTGCTAAGAATGGTTAATTATTTAAAAGGGTTATTGAATTAAATGAATTTTAATTTGCAATGGACTTGGTTTCACCGCTTAGGGTCACCCCGTTGGTTTTATCAGCAAACCCAGCGTTGGTTGCCATGGTTAGCGGTTGCCACTTTAGCGCTTTTGGTTACCGGTCTTGTTTGGGGGTTGGCTATTGCGCCACCCGATGCTAAGCAGGGCAATAGTTTTCGTATTATTTACCTACATGTTCCTGCCTCAGTAGTCGCTCTTGCCGGTTACTATATTATGGCAATTTCAGGTGCAGTGGGTCTTATCTGGCGAATTAAATTATCCTTTATGCTGATGCGCTCTGCTGCGCCGATTGGCGCTGCGCTAACCTTTATAGCGCTGGTTACTGGCGCAATTTGGGGTAAGCCGACCTGGGGTACCTATTGGGTTTGGGATGCGCGAATTACCTCCATGCTTATTTTATTATTCCTATACTTTGGCGTGATAGCCCTTAGGCATACTTATTCGAATAATGAAGCGGCCGATAAAGCGGGCGCGGTTTTGAGTCTAGTTGGGATGGTTAACGTACCTATAATCTACAAGTCTGTTGACTGGTGGCAGACGCTTCATCAGCCAGCCACTATTAAATTTACCGGTGCGCCCAGCATGCATCCTGATATGTTTGCGCCACTGGTGGTCATGATTATTGGCTTTTACAGTTTTTATTCATTGGCGCTTATTTTATTCGCCAGAGCAGAGATATTAAGACGAGAATATCGTGCTAGTTGGGTAAAACAGCTTGTTTCAAATCAGCCGGCGGAGAAATAGAATGTACTTTGACAGCTTACAGCAATTGATTTGGATGAACGGCCATGGCATCTATGTATGGTCATCCTTTGCAATATCAGCTGTGATAATGATAGGGCTTGTAGTAAAACCCCTTAGGCAAAAACAGGCTGCAATGAGAAATATCGAATTACAGATTAAATTGCAGGCCAGTAAACAGGCTGCAAAACAGAAAGAGGTCGCAGATGCACCCCATTCGTAAGCAAAGACTGCAGATTGTGTTACTCATTGTGGTTGCCAGTAGTGTTGCAGTGGGTCTGATGGCTTATATGCTGGGCCAGAATGCTAATTATTTCTTTACGCCATCTCAGGTACTTCAGGGAGAGGCGCCAGAAAATGTCACCATTAGGGCAGGAGGGATGGTGGTTGAAGGTTCGATAGCACGTTCAACGGATTCTCTTGAGGTCAGCTTTTTGGTGACTGACGGCATGGCCAATCTTAGGGTAAGTTACAGCGGTATATTGCCCGATCTATTTGCCGAGGGTGAGGCAGCTATTGCTACAGGGCAGCTGGATCAACAGAGTGTTTTGCAAGCCACGCAGGTGTTGGCAAAGCATGATGAAAATTATACGCCGCCAGAAGTCGCTGACGCCATGAACAAAGCCTATGAAATGAAGCAAAAAGAAAAGCAACAACAGTACCAAGAGGGCTACGAGTGATTGCAGAGCTTGGGCACTTTGCTCTAATTATCGCCCTGGGCTTGGCATTGATGCAGTCATTGGTGCCAATGGTGGGTTCCTTTAAGGGCTACAACGCTTGGATGCGTCTTGGGCATTCCCTTTCCTATGGACAGTTTTTATTTATTGCCATTTCGTTTGTCTGTTTGGCAGCTGCCTTTTGGCTAGATGATTTTTCGCTAAAATATGTGTCGCAAAACTCTAATACTCAGCTTCCAAACCAGTACAAAATCAGTGCGGTGTGGGCGGCCCATGAGGGCTCCTTATTGCTTTGGGCGTTAATTTTAGCCGGATGGACTGCGGCAGTTGCACGCTTTAGTCGCCCGCTACCCCTAGAGTTAAGGGCTCGAATACTCTCTGTTTTAGGCGCAATATCCGTGGGTTTTGCGCTATTTCTGATACTGACATCTAATCCTTTTGAACGCCTGCTCCCCATGACACCAATGCAGGGTTCAGATCTTAATCCGCTGTTACAGGATATAGGTTTAATTATTCACCCCCCTATGTTGTACATGGGGTATGTAGGTTTTGCGGTTCCCTTTGCCTTTGCTATTGCGGCACTTATTGGTGGGCAATTCGACAGTGCCTGGGCTCGCTGGTCGCGCCCCTGGATCAATATGGCTTGGGTCTTTTTAACCATAGGTATTACCTTGGGTAGCTGGTGGGCTTATTACGAGCTCGGTTGGGGTGGCTGGTGGTTTTGGGATCCAGTAGAGAATGCGTCACTCATGCCATGGCTTGCTGGCACTGCACTCATGCACAGCGTTTCGGCAACTGAAAAGCGCGGAGTATTTCGTAGCTGGACGCTATTACTGGCTATTTTTGCCTTTTCGTTGAGTTTGTTGGGAACATTCTTAGTACGATCGGGTATTTTGACTTCCGTTCACGCCTTTGCCGCTGACCCTGAGCGCGGGGTGTTTATGTTGATGTTTTTAGCTGTGGTAATTGGCGGTTCGTTAATGTTGTTCGCATTGCGCGGTCCGGCAATGCAAAAGGTTGCTTCTTACAGCGGCTGGTCGCGCGAGGCGATGCTGTTGATAAACAATGTGCTACTAGTCAGCTCATTAACCATGATTCTGATTGGTACCCTATACCCACTGATTGCCGATGTACTTGAATTGGGTAAAATTTCCGTTGGTCCGCCGTACTTCAACTTTTTCTTTGTACCACTCAGTGTTGGCTTGGTGGTTGCCATGGGTATTGCAGTATTTAGTAAATGGAAAGCCACGGACAGTAAATTTTTATTGAGTAAAATCCCGTTGCCACTGGCCATAGCCGTTGTGGGTGCATTTTTACTGCCTTTTGTATTGGGCGATACCGATTCAGGTTACTCAGTCACTGCTGGTCTGACATTGCTAATCTCCTTATGGTTGCTAGCGACTATTGCTATAGATTTGAAAGCCAAAATAGGCACTGATTTTGCCCGGTTAGCTAAACTAAGCCACAGTTATCTAGGCATGCAGCTAGCACATTCTGGATTGGCTATTCTGGTGTTGGGGGTGGGTTTGAATGCCGCCTATGACGAGATTAGGGAGTTGCGTATGGCACCGGGCGATTCAGCGACAATCTCAGGTTACCAGTTCGATTTTAAAGGCGTTAACCCCGTGGCTGGCCCTAACTTTACGGCTTACCGAGGCCAAATTACGGTGACCAGAGGTAGTAAATGGGTGGCAAATTTGTTCCCAGAAAAGCGCCAATACAATGCCGGTGGGCAGGTGATGACCGAGGCCGCCATTGATCCCTCTTTGATGCGCGATATTTATGTCTCCCTCGGCGAGCCTCTTGCTGAGGGTTCTTGGGCAGTGAGCCTGCAAGTTAAACCGTTTATTCGCTGTATCTGGTTGGGCGGTATTTTAGTTGGTTTAGGCGGCTTAATAGCGGCGACCGATCGGCGTTATCGACGACGAAAAACACTGCTTGAAAATAAAAGGGCAGAGTCATGAACAGATTAGCGCTATTCGCTCCACTGGCAGTATTTTTGGTGTTGAGTATATTTTTATTTAAGGGCCTAGACCGCGACCCTACAGAACTTCCTTCAGCACTGGTTGGAGAGGCTTTTCCTGCCTTTACACTTCCTGCGCTCAATGATGGCCGACTGCTATCTGAGCAAGATTTAAAATCACAGGTTACTCTGGTGAATGTCTGGGCGACCTGGTGTTTTGCCTGTCGAATTGAGCACCCTATGCTGAATCAGCTTGCAGATCAGGGCGTAGCGATTGTGGGTATCAATTACAAAGATCAAGATGCCAAGGCGCAAAGCTGGCTTGAGCAAAGAGGTAATCCCTACCAGTTTAATATTGTCGATGCCCAGGGTAGTCTGGGCTTTGATTTAGGTGTCACTGGAGCCCCAGAAACCTATCTAGTCGATGCACAGGGTATTATTCAGTATCGCCGTGTGGGGGTGGTTGATCAGCGCGTTTGGGATGATGAATTCAAAGTGCTCTATGAGCAACTAGTAGGTAAAGAAAAATGAGTTTTCGTTCGCTGCTCGTTAATTCACTGATGGTATTTGCTCTCTGTGCAATTCCGTATGGGCAGTTTAATCAGCAGGCTCAGTTACAGGCTAGTACAGATGTGGTTGTCTTTTCCGACCCCTCACTGCGCGAGCGCTACTATCAGCTAGTTGCGGAACTGCGTTGCCCAAAGTGTCAGAACCAAAATCTCGCTGATTCCAATGCCCCAATCTCCAAAGATATGAAAGCGCAAATTTATAGCATGCTAGAGGCGCAAAATACCGATGATGAAATCAAAGCCTATTTAGTTTCCCGTTATTCAGAATTTATTCTTTATCGCCCACAGGTGAATTCAGGTACCTGGTTTTTGTGGTTCGCGCCACTGTGCTTTGTTTTATTGGGTGGTTTGATTGTCTGGCGTTACGCCTTTACCAAAACCAAAGCTAGTTCTGTTAGCGCAGAATTGACCGCTGAACAGCAAGCACAGCTCGATAAGTTATTAGAAAAGGACAGCGCACAATGATCTGGTGGTTAATTGCAGGGCTGTTATTACTTGCCAGTTTGTTCTTGGTCTACCCTTTTGTACGTCATGATAAGGCGGAAGTGCAGGACGATGCTGATGCTAATTTACAAATCTTTCGCGATCAGCAGGCGCAATTAGACAGTCAACTGCAACAGCAAGAAATAAAGCAGCCGCAATATGATCAGCTTTTAGCGGAAGCCAAGCAATTGCTCCTGTTAAATAGCCAAAAGCCACAGGTTGAAGAGACTGTGGTTTCAGTAAAAGTGGGCAGGCTATTGCCTGTTGCTTTGCTATTGCTGCCTATTTTTTGCTTAGCCAGCTACCATTATTTGGGAGCTGCGGCTGATGAAAAGATACTGAAAATGCTTGAAGTGAATACCCAGCTGTCTGTTGATGATCCGCAGGCGCAGTTTAAACAGCAAGAGCTATTTAGCGCCATAGAAAAAAGAGCCGCACAGCGCCCAGATAATATCTATTATTGGATACTCTTGGCAAAGCGTGCGGTTCAACAAAATGACTTATCCAGCGCACAGTATCACTATGCGCAAGCCATTAAAGCCTCGCCAGAAGATAGTTATCTGTTAGCTCAGTATGCAGAAATCACCTTTATGCTAGCCGATAGCCAGTTTACTGATGAGGTTAACAGGGCCATTGATAAAGCCTTTGCGATTGATTCATCAAACCCTACTGTATTAGGGCTTAAAGGTATTCAGGCGTTCGAAACCGAACAGTGGCAGTTGGCTATTACCTATTGGCAAGAAGCAAGTAGACAGATGGATCAGGGCTCACCAACGGCTACTGCCTTAAAAACGGGTATAGCCCGTGCTCAGAAGCGATTGGGTATTGAGCCTGAGCAACAGTTGTCACCGCAGGTGGAGATATCAGTCAGTATTGATAAAGCCATTCAATTTGACCCCAATCAAACAGTCTTTGTCGCGCTCGTAGCCGTTTCAGGTGCACCTATGCCCCTAGCGGCGAAAAAACTAAGGGCACGGGACTTGCCGACCACTATTACCCTGAGCAATTCGGATGCGGTAATGGAAGGCTATAATCTTTCTAGTGTTAATGAGGTTAAAGCGGTGGCAAGGCTATCTGAAACAGGTTCTGCCACTCCTCAGGTAGGGGATTGGGAGGCAGCTATTCAGCGAGTAGATCTATCTTCTGGAAAGTACTCATTAGCCCTTGAGATATCTCGTCAAAGACTCTAATTTAAAGGCGTTTTTAGGCTAAAAAAAACTCTTAATTCCAATCATTTTCAGTGGCCTTTTTAATCCATTGAATAATTCTTTCATAAATATCGATTAATGGTTTTGCCTAGTGCTTATACTGTGTAGAATAAGCCAAAAGCCATAGCAAAATGGCAAACTTAATTTGACCAAGAAATCGACCTAAAATGCGCCTTAAATCAATTAAATTAGCTGGGTTCAAATCTTTCGTTGACCCAACCAACGCGCAGTTCCCCAGTAACCTCTGTGCAGTTGTCGGCCCCAATGGTTGTGGTAAATCTAATATCATCGATGCGGTGCGTTGGGTGATGGGCGAAAGCTCTGCTAAAAATCTGCGCGGCGAATCGATGTCTGACGTTATTTTTAATGGTTCAGGTGGGCGTAAGCCGGTTGGTCAGGCTTCCATTGAACTGGTGTTTGATAATTCTGATGGGCGTATTGTCGGTGAATATGCTTCCTACAATGAAATTGCCATCAAGCGTAAGGTTACTCGAGATGGCACAGCCAACTATTACTTGAATGGTAACAAGTGCCGTCGTCGTGATATTACGGATATCTTCTTAGGCACAGGCTTGGGTCCACGCAGTTACGCGATTATCGAGCAGGGTATGATTTCTCGTTTAATCGAATCCAAGCCCGATGAGTTACGAGTTTATATTGAAGAAGCTGCCGGTATTTCTAAATACAAAGAACGTCGCAGAGATACCGAATCACGTATTAATCGAACCAAAGAAAACCTTGAGCGACTGACCGACATACGCGATGAGTTAGGTCGTCAATTAGGTCGACTTGAGCGGCAGGCAAAGGCCGCTGAAAAATACGCTGAATACAAGAAGCAGGAACGTCAATTAACCGTTGAATTATTAGCCTTGCGCTGGCGTGATTATGACCAGTCGGGTCAACAGCAGAAGCAAATCATTGGCAAGCTTGAGCTTGAGCATGAAAAGCTGATCACTGAGCGCAGTGGTTGCGATACCGCGATTGAAAAGTTGCGTGCGGACTTTACCCAAACCAGTGATGCGTTCAATGAAATTCAAGCCAATTTTTATAAGATTGGTGGTGAGGTTGCGCGCCTAGAGCAGGCCATTGAACATTCTCAGCAACGCGCTCAAGAATTAGATAAAGATCTTCAGCAAACTGAGCATAATTTTACTGAAGCCGAGCAGCACCTCAATACAGATAAGCAAAAGGCCGCTGGATGGGAAGCTGAGCAGGCGGAGCTAGAGCCTCTGTTGGTGACGGCACAGGCAGCAGAAAAATCCTCTACAGAGTTATTGCAAACCGCTGAAACTGCGATGCAACAATGGCAGCAATCTTGGGATGAATTTACTCAGGCTGCAGCAGACCCGCGTCAGCAGGCTGAGGTTCAGCAGTCAAAAATTCAGCATGTAGAACAAATTTTACGTCGCCTTGATGACAGACGCAGTGCACTGGCAACAGAGGTGAGTCGTTTTCAGGATAGCCCTGCTGAGCAAGAAATGGCGGCAGTGCAAACTGAACTCACTGCAGTTGAAGCTTCGCGCGCTGATGTAGAGAAAAAGCGCCAAGAACAGAGCGCAACAATTCAGTCATTGCGCGAGAAAGAAAAACAAACTGCAGCAGATTACAACAGGCTGCGCAGCGAACAGCAGACCTTAAAGGGACGCGAAGCGTCACTTGAAGCACTTCAGCAAGCGGCTAAGGGCGATGAGTCAGAAAGAAAATGGTTGGCTGATAAGGGCTTGGCAAATAAGCCGAGACTGGCTGACTCTGTGGTTCCAGCTAAGGGTTGGGAATTGGCGGTAGAGACAGTCTTAGGCAGTTACTTACAGGCTATTGCAGTTGATGATGTGGTCGCCAGTATCGACTTGTTAGATGACTTTAAGAAGGGCGAATTATTACTGATTAGTAAAGGCTCTGGTGCTAAAAACACGGCTGATAAGGGTCGCTTACTCAGTGAGCTAGTCAAAGCAGAAGGCGTTTATGGTTTATTGGCCAATATCTATGCCGCCGACAATTTGGCTGATGCCTTGGTACTGCAGTCCAAACTAAGCCCTGTAGAGTCTGTGGTGACTCCTGAGGGTATTTGGCTGGGTAATAACTGGTTACGTGTGGCGCGTGATAAAGATGCCACTGCGGGCTTTTTACAGCGCAAGCAAGAGCTGGAACAAATTGGCAAACAGCTTTCTCAGGTTAATCAACAAATTGAGAAAACTGAGCAATTGCGTGGTGATAACGAAAAGCAGCTAAAAGAATTAGAGCAGACGCGTCAGCAACTGGATACGCAGTATTCAGAACAGCAAAACAAATATACCGAATTACGCTCAACCTTAAGTGGCTTTGAGGTGCAGATTGAACAGTACAAGGCACGTAAACAGCGTGCTGAGACTGAGTTGGCAGAGGTTGAGTCACAGGCTAAGTCTGAAAAAGACAACCTTGCAGAGGCTCGCAAAACGCTCGAGCAGGCTATTGAGAAAATGGATGTTGATACACAGCAGCGCGAGCAGTTGGTACAACAGCGTGATCAGTTCCGTTCAGCGCTGGACGAGAGTCGACAAAAAGCTGAGCAGGATAGATCTCAGCGTCAGCAATTAGAGATGCGTCAACGCTCATTATCTACTCAGCTGGAATCAGTGCGCGAGGGTATTCAACGTTTACAGGTACAGGTTGAACGCTTGGGTGAACGTCGTGAGCAATTAAAAGCGGCATTTAATATCAAAGAAGATCCCTCAGAAAATTATAAGCAGGATCTCGAAAATGCCTTAGCCTCAAGGTTAGCGGCTGAAGAAAAGTTAGCCCAGGCGAGATCAGCGGTGGAAACAGTTGAGTTCCAGATGCGCGAACAGGAAAAACTGCGTGGTGAGTTAGATCAGCAGGTTCAACAGGCTCAGGGTAAGCTTGAACAGCAGCGCTTGTCTGCACAAGAAATTACGACCCTAAGCGGTACCATCGAGAGTCAGATTTCTGAGAAGCAGGGCGATTTAAGCGAATTACTTGAAAGCCTAGAAGAAGATGCGGCTATTCAAGATTGGGAAGAAAATCTGCAAGCCATTGCCAACAGAGTCCAGCGATTAGGGCCCATTAACTTGGCGGCTATTGATGAGTACAAGCTTGAATCAGAGCGCAAAGATTATCTAGATCAGCAAAATGCTGAATTAGAAGAAGCGCTAGATACCTTACAAAACGCGATCCACAAAATTGATCGTGAAACCAGAACCAAATTTAAAGATACCTTTGAGTTTGTGAATACCCATATTCAAGAGTTGTTCCCCAAACTATTTGGTGGTGGGCATGCTTACCTTGAAATGGTGGGTGATGACCTATTAAATGCGGGTGTGGCGTTAATGGCTAGACCGCCCGGTAAGAAAAATAGTTCGATTCATCTTCTGTCTGGTGGTGAAAAAGCGCTTACTGCGATTGCTATGGTATTTGCGATCTTTAAGCTTAATCCTGCACCTTTCTGTATGCTAGATGAAGTTGATGCGCCATTAGATGATGCCAATGTGGGTCGCTATGCCGCCATGCTTAAAGAGATGTCAGATCAGGTGCAGTTTATCTACATCTCACATAATAAAATTTCAATGGAGGCAGCCAATCAATTGATGGGTGTCACTATGCACGAACCAGGTGTTTCACGTCTGGTGACTGTAGATGTAAATCAGGCCGCTGAATTAGCAGGGGCATAAGCAGACTCTTTAGGCGCTAGTACTGGCGTTTTATAGAATAATTAGAGTATTCTTCACTGATGGATTACTTTGAACCAAAGACGATAGTAGTAGCCGTATGCACCATGGTCTTTTTAGCCATTGTGCTGGACGTTGTCCGTCGTCGAAAACGCAATCGCTACGACAATATTCAAATGTCCTCTCGCGAGATAGATCGTTCGGTCGGCTATGAAAACGCCAAGGATCCTTTTTCAGAAAGTCAATTTCCCTCGGGAAGATCAAGAGTTGTCCCAAGAGACGGCGATCATGATTTTTCCGAGCGCATTGAAAACGAAAAGCAAAATTCTCTTTTTGATCAGCCAGAGCAGGGCACTCTGGCTTTAGATAACGAACCTGTAGTGGAAAGAGCGGCACCGGCACCTAAAGCAAGGCCTAAAAAACCGTCATCAGATAAGCCTAAAGAATCACCTCAACAAGAAATATTAGTGATTCATTTAATGACTGCTACGGGCCAAACCTGTTGCGGTCAATTACTGCTAGATTGCGTATTAAAGCAAGGTTTACGCTACGGGGAAATGAAGATCTTTCACCGACATACCGATCAAAATGGTTCAGGCCCAGTTTTATTCAGTATGGCAAATCTACTAAACCCAGGAACTTTTGACCTAACCACTATAGGCCGACAGGAATTGGTAGGTGTAACCCTATTTATGGCGCCATCAGACCTAGAGAAACCCGCTGAAGTCTTCGATTTAATGATTGAAACCGCTGCGTATTTAGCTGAAAAACTCCAACTAAATATGATGGACGAATCACGCAGCTCAATGACTAAACAAACCATTGAGCATTATCGTCAGCGCGCACAGCAGGCAATTCTTTTTCAGGAGCGCAGCGGTTAAATTGCGACAGCTTAGATGCCAATAATTCCACAACAGGTTGCCCAGAGTTACCAGCGTCTTAAGGACGATCTCAATCAGCATAATCATGCCTATTATGTGCTAGACGACCCCAGCGTACCGGACAGTGAATACGATCGTCTGATGCGTGAACTACAGACAATCGAGCAGAACTTCCCTCAGCTATTAACCGCAGACTCACCCAGTCAGCGAGTCGGTGGTGTGGCTCTCGATAGTTTTTCACAGGTGGTCCATACAGTCCCTATGCTTTCCTTGGATAATGCCTTTTCCGATACCGAAATGGTTGATTTCGATCGCCGTATCAAAGACCGTATTAATTTAGATTCATCGCAACAGATGACCTATGCCTGCGAGCCAAAGTTAGATGGCGTAGCGGTTAGCGTACTGTACAAAGCAGGTTTACTAGAGCGTGCGGCAACTCGCGGTGATGGCTCAGTAGGAGAAGATATAACCGCCAATGTTCGCACTATAAAAAGTATTCCATTGCGCTTACAGGGTGAAAACTTACCCAATATTCTTGAAGTACGCGGTGAAATTTATATGCCCAAGGCGGGTTTTAATCATTTGAATCAAAAGGCCAAACAGGCTGGTGAAAAGGCTTTTGTTAATCCGCGTAATGCGGCTGCTGGGAGCCTGCGTCAACTAGACTCGAAAATCACTGCGACACGTCCCTTAGAAATGTGTGCCTATAGTGTAGGCCAGTTTGAAGGTGACAATAAGCCGGATAGTCATTTTCAGATGCTACAGATGCTCGGTCAATTGGGCTTTAAAATCAATCAGCACATCAAGCAGGTGGAAGGTATCGATGCCTGTGAAGATTACTATCGACAGCTAGCCAGCATTCGTGATCAGTTAGACTATGATATTGATGGTATCGTTTACAAAGTCAATAACTTCAAATTGCAAGAACGTTTAGGTTTTGTCGCCAAGGCACCCCGTTGGGCCATTGCACGCAAGTTCCCGGCCCAAGAAGAAATGACTCGGTTACTCGATGTTGAATTTCAAGTGGGGCGCACTGGAGCCGTAACGCCAGTAGCGCGACTAGAACCAGTGTTTGTGGGTGGAGTCACCGTAGGCAATGCGACCTTACATAATGCCGATGAAATTAATCGTCTTGGTGTCTGTATTGGCGATACAGTCATTGTACGACGAGCTGGTGATGTTATTCCGCAAATCGTCAAAGCGGTACTCGATAAACGACCATCCGGTGCCCAACCAATAATATTTCCAGACCGTTGCCCAGTCTGCCAATCCGCTGTTAAGCGAGCGGAAGGGGAGGCGGTTGCTCGCTGTACCGGCGGGCTATTTTGTGGCGCGCAAACTAAAGAGGCTATAAAACATTATGCTTCGCGCAAGGCTATGGATATCGATGGTCTAGGTGATAAGTTGGTTGATGCGCTAGTGGATAATGATTTAATTTATTCAGTGGCCGACCTATATGATCTTAAATTAGAGAGTTTAGTTAATTTAGAGCGCATGGCTCAGAAGTCAGCGGAAAACCTACTTCAATCTATCGAGGTCAGCAAGCAAACCACCTTACCTAAGTTCTTATACTCCTTAGGTATCCGCGAAGTGGGTGAGGCGACAGCGCAAACATTAGCTAATAATTTTGGTACCCTTGATGCAGTGATTGCCGCTTCTATTGATCAGTTACTAGAGATTGATGATGTTGGTCCTATCGTGGCTCGACATATCGTGGATTTCTTCAATAATCCGGATAACCTGCCAATTGTAGAGGCTATAGTCGCAGCCGGTGTGCAATGGAAAGATATTGACCAGTCTGCAGATTCACTGCCTCTCAAAGGACAGACCTGGGTTTTGACTGGCACGATGGAAACCATGAGCCGCGCCGAAGCTAAAGATAGACTCCAAGAATTTGGCGCCAAGGTGGCCGGAAGTGTTTCAGCCAAAACTCATGCAGTCGTTGCAGGCCCGGGAGCTGGGTCTAAACTCAAAAAAGCGCAGGCGCTAGAAATTCAGGTGCTAACCGAACAGTCTCTTATCGAATTTTTAGCTACACTTTAGCTTTGGAAGCCAACAACTAATGACCAATAAAACGGGCAAAAGCCCCATTAAAATGCGTTCTACTTGGATTATATCCATGTTGGCCTGTGGGATTTTTTTACTAATAATGATAAAAAATTACGCAGTTTCCGTAGACAGTATTATGCAAAATTTTGTTTATATACTAGCTGGTTTAATCGCGATATTTATCCCTACTTCCCTAATCGGTTGGGCGGTATCAAAAATCCGTGGACGACGTAAATAGGTGTCTACTCAATCATTCTCATTCCGCTATTTTCTGATCACTATTGGTCTAAGCAATCTCGCCATGGGGTTGCAAAAAGTTTTCTATCCTTGGCTCGTGGTTGGGGTATTGGATTTATCACCCAGTCACCTTGGATTTGCTCAGTTAGCCGTTCTACTCCCCAGTCTGTTGTTCGTTCTTCCCGGTGGCGTAGTATCTGATCGACGACATCGAGGTAGTTGGTTAGCCCTGTTATATCTACTGTATTTTATTCCTGTGGGGGGGCTATCATTTTTGTTTTGGACCGGTACTGTCACATTTACTCAGTTAATTATATTTGGCACGCTTTTTGGCACTATTACGGCTTTTGTCCAGCCGGCAAGAGAAAGCCTCATCGGTTATGCCGCACCGGAATTAATGCATCAGGCAGTAGCAAAAGTCATGGTTGTGCAGTTTATTGCTCAGGGCTTAGGGTTCCTGCTAGCGGGCCAGCTAGATATTATTGATCCATTACATCTTTTAAGCTTCCAGCTATTGGTTTTTCTGTTGAGCTCATTATTTATTAAACGATGCCATCCATTTGATCCTGAGGTTGAGAAAAACTTGCCTCCCAAGCCCTCGTCTTCCCTCAAAAATCTTGTTAATGAGTTGCGCGAGGGGCTTGTATTATTTCGCCATAATAAGGGTTTACTGCATCTAATATTTATTGTATTTGCTACCGGCTTCTTGGCTTTTGGTGTCTATTTAGTGGGCGTACCTCTTATAGCTAAACAGCTCTATGGTGGAGGGGCGACACTCTATGCCGCACTGCAAATAGTTTTCACCTTGGGTATTATTTCTGTCAATTTCGGCGTCATGAACCTATCTGCTATGTTTCTTAATGCTGGCAGACTAATGGTGCTGAGCTTTTTGGTCAGAGGGACATTGGTCGCCCTAGTAGCGCTTAAGCCCTCACTGTGGCTGTTATTTCCACTGATATTTATCTGGGGTGTTTTTTCCGGGCTCTCAATGACCCTCGGTCGAACTATTTTGCACAACGAGGTGCCAGATAATATGCGTTCAAGAGCAGCGTCTATTTATCAACTCTGCCTGTATGGCGGTGCGCCATTGGGAGCATTATTCTGCGGGCTGACTGTGGAATGGATTGGTCTAACTGACACCTTCTTTGCGATTGCCACTGTAACGCTAGTCTTATCTATCATAACTGCCATGTATTCACCCCTATGGCATGTTAAGAGTGTTCAGCCAGTTAAAGCTTAAACGCAACTAGAGCTGCAGTCACGGCCACATTTAGAGATTCAACTCCGTTGGCCATTGGAATGCCAATGCGGTAGTCGCTTATGTCTATGATGCTTTGTTGGACCCCATGAGTTTCATTGCCCAGTACAAAAATACAGGGATGCTCTGTTTCAAATTCGGCAATGGGTGTTGATTGATGTGAGCTTAGGGTGCAAATCTTAAAGCCGCGCTGTTTAAAATCTATCAGGGCTTTTTCTAAATTATCGCAGGATAAAATATTGCCTTTAAAGGCAGTGCCAGCACTGGCTTTAATCACCAAGGGTGATAGGGCAGCACTCCCCTTAGAGGGCAGTAAAATGCCTGTAGCAGGGCTTGCGGTGACACTGCGAATAATCATCCCTAGGTTCTGAGGGTTGGTCACTGAATCTAGGGCAATAAGTGAAGTTTTATCACTATTGTTGGCGTTATTGTCAGCCAAAAATTTGGCATAGGGTTGAAAGCCTGGGCAATAGATATCACAGGCCACACCCTGATCCTGTTTGCTATTTCTCGATATGCGTGACAGCTGTTCGCGACTATGCAGTACCACTTCAATCTGTCGCCGTTCAGCCAAGTCTCGAAGCTCTTTAATAACTGAGCTTTCACGATTAGATTTAGCAAGATGAAGCTTATAAATCTCAAGCTTGGGGTCTTTTAGAACCTCAATAACCGGCTTGCGGCCATAGAGGGTAATCATATGATCAAAGAAATTCTTTCGCGCTAGATACTGGTCAGTATCCTGAGTTTGGTGCTTATTAGATGGCTTGTTTTTATGGGTCATTTTTAATCTAAGAAAGACAGGCTTGATAGGCTCTAAGCGCCGAAACCATACCCATATTTAAAGAGTCAACGGTAAACGCATGACCAATGGATACTTCAAGAAGGTCAGGGATACTGGCAAATTTTGTTAGGTTATCCAAATTCAAGTCATGTCCTGCATTAACACCCATACCCAGGGATGTGGCTAGGTTAGCGGCTGCAAGATGCTGTTGAAAATGAGTTTCAAGCTGATTGGAGCCCCAGGCTGCTGCATAGGGGCCAGTGTAGAGTTCAATTCGGTCCGCACCTACTTCAGAAGCTAATTTAATTTGTTCTATATCAGGGTCCATAAATAAACTAACTCTTACGCCCATGGCTTTAATTTGCTTAATGATGGGTGCTAGTAAATCGGCTTGTTGGGTTAAATCAAAACCATGATCGGATGTCAGTTGATTATCAGCATCTGGGACTAGGGTACATTGATCGGGCTGAGTTTCTTGTACCAGTGAAATTAAGCCAGGGTAGCTACCCAGGGCATCGGCAAATGGATTACCTTCAATGTTGAATTCAACCTCATCGAGCGGGCCGGTAAGGGCAGCTAGTTGGCGAACATCATCGGGCCTAATATGACGCTGGTCCGGTCTTGGGTGTACGGTAATTCCGTCAACACCACAGTCAATACAGGTCTTTGCATGCTCGACTACAGAGGGATAGTTACCCTCTCGAGAATTTCGAATAAGAGCAATTTTATTTAAATTAATACTAAGTGCCGTCATGGGGTTTCCAGATTACTTTGCTGAGGCAGCAGGTTTTTCAGATGTGCTTTGGATTTTAATGACTGGTTTAACCTTCAACACTGATGCCTTAATAATACTGATAGTCTTAACTGGCAGATCAGTCAAACGTCCCTTTGCTTTAATCTCAGTAGTTGCGATTTTGTCGACAATATCCATGCCTTTAACAACCTTGCCAAATACAGCATAACCCGGACGATTCTTTTGATGATCTAAAAATGTATTGGTTTTATGATTAATAAAAAACTGGCTAGTGGCGCTATCAGGCACGCGAGTACGAGCCATAGCAATAGTTCCACGAAGGTTTTTTAAACCATTATCAGACTCATTAGCAATCGGTGGGTGGCTAGGGTTTTTTGGGGTTAGGTCAAACCGGTGCCCCCCAGTTTGAATCATAAAGTTTTTAATAACGCGATGAAAAATAATTCCATCATAAAATCTTTCATCCACATACTGGATAAAGTTTTTAACAGTCACAGGTGCAGCCTGAGGGTTGAGCTCAAGTACAATTTGGCCAACATTGGTTTCCAGAAGAACCTGAGGTTTTGTTGTTTCTTCGGCACTCAGAGTGCTAGCTACTAACAGAAAAGCCGCTAAACAATAGTTAATGTAATACTTCATTATGAGATCCTAAAATTATTATTATTTAGTGCCAGCCTGACAAACGTTTTCTGCCCCGCAAGCGAGGGATAATAGCAGCCAAAATTGCCCCTATGAGAACTAAAAAACCACCGTAAAGCATGGAATCATTGTTTTGGTTTTTTTGTAGGTCATCGACATTGGCTCGCAGAACATCGCGTTCTTCCTGCAACATATGGTTGTGTTTAACCAGCAACTGATTTTGCTCATCCAGAACAATACCCTTTGAGGAAATTGACTTAATATTAGCTAATTCCTTCGATAGACTACTACGACTTGATTTGAGCTCGTTGATGCTTACGCGAAGACTCTCGACTAACTCAAAAGAATTTTGCATATCTAGTTCAAGCTGAGCATTGGTGGATCGTAAACTATTTATTGTGAACAGGCTTTCTTCGAGTCTTTCACGGGCCACTGGCTGATCAGCAAGATGTTGGCTTCTTACCCAGCCTCGGTAACCGCTTTCCGTGGTTACCAGTGTCCATTCTTCTTCTACGCCCAAGACAGATAGCTTGGTGCCGCTTCTTAAGCCTTTATGCACGATCTTACAGGTAGGGCAGGGCGAGCTTCGAAGAGGGACATAGAACTGATCTGATATGTAACCAATTTCAGGCGTAGCCAGTTCTGTTATTGGCTCGTCCGTTTCCTCAGCAATGGTGACTGCAGCTGCTAATAATAGGCCTACGAGGATATTTAATTTAGGATTAAACATTAATTTTTTACCATTCATTATTTCATGGGTAGCTAGGGATCATACCGCTAATTTGTATTAATTAATAATCAAATTAAGCTCAGGGAAGAACCTTTTTGAAAGGTTTCACAACCACATTGGCATAAACGCCAGCCGCAACATAGGGGTCTTTGTCAGCCCAGCTTTTGGCCGACGCAAGACTATCAAATTCAGCAATAACTAGGCTGCCAGAAAAGCCAGCGGGCCCCGGATCCTCTGAATCAATTGCAGGATTAGGGCCGGCAACAAAAAGCCTACCCTGGTCTCTTAATTCATAAAGCCGTTCAAGGTGCGCGGGTCTAGCCGCTTTTCGCTTCTCAAGACTATTTTCAACATCTTCACTAACAATTGCATACCACATATCAAGCATTCCCTTTTCTTAAGGATAAAAATTATTTTTGTTTAACTATAAATTCTAAATCTAGACCAGTTAGTCGCTTAATACCGCGAAATAAGTAAAAAAGATTACCCATCATGACTGCCATGGCGGGCAGAGCAATAACCGGAAAACTCAGGGCTGTCATTTTTCCGAGTTGTTCATTAAAGCTCACAGTTCCAGGGTCGGCGGTTAGGATAATAACGGCTAATAAATAATTTAGTATGGATGAAAGAAAGAATGAGCCGGCTAATATCCAAGAGGCATTGATTAGCAACTGATTAAATTGACTATGACTTTGGTTGTCGGTGAGTGCCTGATTTATTCTTTTAACATCAAAAACTGACTCGTTCAGCAGCAGTGTGTGAATTAGCGGCTGTGAGGTTTTTAAAGAAAGTAATGTTGCGACCCCAAGAATGCCCGGTATTGAGGCTTCTTTAATCGCAATATAAATAGCGTCCATTTCAAGTAGGCTAATGCCACCAGTAAGACCTACGCTGACCAGTCCTAGGGCAGAAAAAAAGTTTAATTTACCTCGGGCAAAAAAGTCATAAAAACCATAGCTAAGAGGAAAGGCTAAGGCCACAACAATCGCCAATTTGATACCTAAATAATCATCGCCACTGAGCTTGGTTAGTATCAACGTCGGTAAAATAATATTGCACATCAAATTAAGTAAAAGACTCTCGGGTTTGTCTTTTGCTTTGAGCTCAGATTCAGGTTTTTTTTGTGGCTGCTGATTAGTCATGATTTAAAGATTACTACCCAGAAATTTAGCGATTAAATGGATCCGTTCGATTGGTAGACATTGTACCCATAGAAAGACCAAATTGGCTAACCTGATTAAATTAATGTCCAAGGATCTAACTAAAAGTGTGAATTGTGTCGCAAAAACCGAAAATCTATTCTTTATGAAATTGAAATGCTCTTTGTTTTTGTCTACTCCTTATTCTAAAGGGGTTATGTATCTAGATCATTTGTTAAGAGATATCTAATCCCGCAAGCAATTCAGTCGCTTAAATAAAGTAGCGGTAAGAATGTTTCATTAAGAGCAGAAAAATAATAGAGGCATGACAAATATGTCAGAGGTTACAAATCACAAAAACACTACTGATAACAAACATTCTTTGATATTGGCCAAGGAACTTAAACCACCACTGAGTTCCATGCTAGGCACAATGGATTTATTGCTAACAACAGCCATGACAGGCAAGCAGAAGGAGTACTTCAAAATTGCCTATTCCTCTGGTCAATCGCTGATGAATTCAGTCCAATCAGTAATAACATTTTTTGAAATTAAAAATAATCAACACAGGCCCATGGAGCAGGACTGCTATCTGGTTGAGATTTTAGATGAAATAATCGATCAGCTTGCAGAAAAGGCCCTTAAAAAATCTCTTAATCTGGGTTATGTGATTCCTAATAACTTCCCAGCTCGAATAATTACGGACCCTGCCAAGTTGCATCAGATATTGTTTCAGCTTTTAGATAATGCGATTAAATTTTCACACTTTGGTGATGTGTCACTCTATATAGATAATGCAGGCGAGCAGGAAGCAATCAACAAAATACCAAAATCAATTTGCTTCAAGATTAATGACAGGGGAATAGGTATACCAAAGTCGAAGCAATCTCAGATATTTGAGCCTTTTTTTAAGGGTGATTGTTCCTCAGATAGCGTTTACAAAGGTCTTGGTCTAGGGCTTACTATCGCTAAAAGTTTAGCTGAAATAATGAATGGCAGGCTGAGTCTTGAAAGTCGTTTTGGGCAGGGAACTCAGGTATCCATAAGGCTGCCAATGGTTACGAAAGCAGTAGATAAAGAAGTCAGTGTTGAATTTAATCATGCTGAGTCCAAAAAGCTTAGATTAGAGAATCAAAAATTATTATTAGTCACCGCCTCGGAGCTAATAAAAGATCATGTGGTCAATTCGGTTAATGCACTGGGTGGTGAGGTCATTATTGTTTCATCTGCCCATGCCGCAATAACTAGACTGGCTAAGCCCGATGCTAAAACCTTTCAAACTATTATTGTGGATGAAGACATAGAGGATATGGCTTTATCTGACTTTTTCGGACTTGTAGAGGATTGTTTAAATTTTTCAGATATCTTTGCTTTAATTTTATCAAATCCCTATTTTGCCTCCTATCACACCAATAGCTTTCATGTTGCACGTATCAGCAAGCCAATTCTTACCGCCAATTTAACAGCCATGCTGGTTAACCGATGCTATACAGCAAAGATGCCAATTAATGATGCGGTACCGGTTCTTAATGATAAGACGGCCAAGGTATTAATTGTTGATGATAGTCGTATAAATCAGCATGTTATTGAGGCAATGTTGCACCGGTTGGGCTGTGATTATGAGATTACTTCGAATGGAAAAACTGCCATTGAAAAAGTGGTTTATGGGTGTTTCGACCTGGTGCTAATAGACTGTAATGTTCCCTGTGTTAGTGGTTATGAAGTTGCACGTCAAATAAGAAATTTTGAGGAAGATTATGCCGCTAAGTTACCTATTGTAGGCATGTCATCCAATGCGAGTGAAAAGCAAAAGGTCCAATGTATAAACTCTGGTATGAGTGATCATATTGATAAGCCTATTGGGTTACTTGAATTAAGGGCCATGTTGTTAAAATGGACTCCTTACAGGGCTAGTTTTAAAGTGAAAGAAATTTTTGAAGCTAGTAGTGGTTAAAATCAGCCTTTTTCTCAGCTGACTTTATAAGTAGATAAAACACAGTTTTATTGGGTTGGCTGTGAGATAATCATTAAAACAGCAATATTAGAAGATTAACATGGGCGAGATCCTTTCCATTCATCCCGAAAACCCTCAGCAGCGTCTTATCAGTAAAGTGGTTGACTGCTTGCATCGTGGGGGTATTGTCGCCTATCCAACCGATTCGGTTTATGCATTGGGTTGTCATATTGGCGATAAGCAAGCAATGGACCGAATTCGAACTATTCGCAAACTAGATAAGCATCATAATTTCACACTGATGTGTAAGGATTTATCTGATTTGGCAAATTATGCTCGCGTAGATAATGTGGTTTATAGAGCCCTTAAAGCGACAACGCCAGGCGCCTTTACCTTTATTCTTAAGGCCTCATCAGAAGTGCCGCGACGACTCATGCATCCCAAGCGAAAAACCATTGGCATTAGAGTGCCGCAAAGTAATATTGTGATGTCTATGCTGGATAGCCTGCATGAGCCAATGATGAGCGTTACACTCATGATGCCTGAAGATGAGTACCCAATGACTGATGCCTATGAAATTAATCAGCTGTTAGGCTCCCATGTAGATATGGTGATCGATGGGGGCTACTGCGGCCTTGAGCCTACAACTGTGGTTGATATGACCGATGATATGCCTAAAATATTACGTCAGGGTGCAGGAGATTTTTCAGCGTTTTGATTTTGAGGATGTTCAGATAACTTAATCTGAGTATAATCACTGCATCGCTTACTAAGGGGCAACCAGTGTCTGACCAAGACAGCTCAATTAAAACCAAAACAACAGAGTCTAATCAGGCTATAAATTTGGCTGTGAGCGCAGTTAACGCCCCCCTGCAAGAAGAAATGCCTTTTGCGGTTATTCAGGGTAAAGAATTAACTATCCTCCCCAAAGACCTTTATATACCCCCTGATGCCCTTGAGGTTATTCTCGAGGCCTTTGAAGGTCCCCTCGATCTGTTACTTTATCTTATTAGGCGACAAAATCTCGATATCTTGGATATTGATGTTGCCGAAATAACCCGTCAGTATTTGGGTTATATTGAGTTGATGACTTCAATTCAGCTTGAATTAGCTGCAGAATATCTAGTGATGGCGGCTATGTTGGCTGAGATTAAGTCCCGAATGCTATTGCCAAGACAGCAGGCTGAAGAAGAGGATGAAGAGGATCCTCGTGCAGAGTTGATTAAGCGCCTTCAAGAATATGAGCGGTTTAAGCAGGCGGCTGAGGATGTCGATGAACTGCCACGGATGGGGCGAGATATTCATCAAGCCACCTCTGAGGCACCCGACCGTGATCAGCAGCGGCCTCATCCCGATGTAGATATCAAAGAATTAGTGACTGCGTTAGCCGATGTGCTGAAGCGGTCAGAAATGTTTGAAAGTCACCAAGTTGAAATGGAGAAATTATCCACACGTGAGCGAATGTCTCAGGTGATGGAAAATCTTCGCGACAATCAATTTGTGCCCTTTGTTGCTCTGTTCACTTTAGAAGAAGGGCGGTTGGGTGTGGTTGTTACCTTTTTGGCAGTGATGGAATTAATAAAAGAGTCACTTGTAGAAATTGTACAGAGTGAATCCTTTGGCCCTATACATGTAAAAGCAAAGACATCATGAACTCAGATCTAATTAAAAAAATAGTAGAAGGCGCATTAATGGCCGCCGGAAAATCTCTGGATATTACTCAAATTGAGCGATTATTTACTGATGATGAGCGACCGCCTAGAGATCAGATTAAAGCAGCCCTTGAAGAGATAGATACAGACTCTCGAGGCCGAGGCTTTGAGCTTAAGCAAACAGCCAGTGGTTACAGATTTCAGGTGCATCAAGAACTTGCCACCTGGGTGAATCGTCTATGGGAAGAAAAGCCTAAACGCTATTCCCGCGCCATGCTAGAGACACTGTCCTTGATTGCATACAGACAACCCCTTACGCGAGGCGATATCGAGGTGGTTCGTGGTGTTGCTGTAAGCTCTGAAATTATAAAAACACTACAGGAGCGCGAGTGGATTCGTGTGGTTGGCTACCGAGATGTTCCTGGAAAGCCCGCATTGTTTGCTACCACTAAGCAGTTTCTAGATTACTTTAATTTAAAAAGCCTTGATGATCTTCCAGCTTTGGGTGAAATTAAGGATCTTACTGAGCTTGACCCAGCCCTTGAGTTAACGCTTGCACAGGGTGTTGCATCAAATGATGATGGCGAAGAAACGTTGGTAGTAGGTATGCCAGAATCAATTGAAATAAAGCCTGAAACCGTTCAGGTTGAACCTAAGGATGACAGTCAAACTCATGAGTGAAAAACTTCAAAAAATTCTGGCCGCAGCAGGTCTTGGATCACGCCGCCAGCTAGAAAAATGGATTGTTGATGGCAGGGTATCTGTGAACGGTTCTACTGCAACCCTAGGGGATCGTGCAGAGGCATCTGATCGGATTATGGTTGATGGCCGTGCTGTGAAAACAAGCCAAGATGAAGCTCCCAGAGTTTTGATGTATAGCAAGCCTGAAGGTGAGGTTTGTACTACAGTGGACCCTGAGGGAAGACCTACGGTATTTGAGGCGCTACCAAGAATTAATTCAGGTCGCTGGATTGCTATCGGCCGGCTAGATATTAATACCAGTGGACTACTTCTTTTCACCAATTACGGTGAATTGGCCAATCGACTAATGCACCCATCCTACGAAATTAAGCGGGAATATCTAGCGCGAATTCACGGTGATGTAGATCAAAAAATGCTCAATAACCTGACGGAAGGAGTGATTTTAGAAGATGGTCTTGCTAAATTCCAAACGGTTAAGGCTCAGCATCACCGCAACCCTGAAGATAAAACCAGCAGTAATCAGTGGTTTCGCTGTATTTTGGCTGAGGGTAAAACGCGAGAAGTGCGTCGTCTATGGGAATCACAAGACGTTGAGGTGAGTCGGCTCAAGCGAATTAGCTATGGCCCAATAGAATTACCTTCATTTATTCGCCGATCAGAGTTTATTGAACTTGAGCCTAAGCAGGTCAGCTCTCTGTTTAAAGCGGTGAATCTTAAAACGCCTAAGTTTAATGAAAGTAATCAGTTGCGTGACATTCGTCAACGCAAAGAAAAAAAATTGCGTGCCCGCGGTAATCCTTGGAAGAAATAAATTAAAACGGGCTTTTTAGCTATTTGATCTGAGCATCAATTGATTGCCCGTTAACGCCAGAGCTTGCAGACCCCATGAGATACAGATAAGCCGGCATGATGTCTTCAGGCGATGCAATGCTCTCTGGGTTCTCTGCAGGAAAGGCTGTAGCGCGCATCTGTGTACTAGTAGCGCCGGGGTTGATGCAGTTAATACGTACCGAGTTAAGCCCTTCATTTTCTGCTGCCCAAATTTGCACCATACCCTCAACGGCGAATTTGGATGCTGCATAGGCGCCCCAGAAAGGGCGACCAACGCGACCAACACCTGAGGTGGTAAATATGACGGAAGCATTTTCTGAGGCCTCTAGAATGGGCATCAGTGCTTTAGTCAGCAAATGCTGTGAGCTTACATTGACTCTAAACACTTTATCCCAAACATCTTGACGATATTTTGCTAGCGGGGTGCGTTGACCTAATATGCCAGCGTTGAGGAGAAGACCGTCCAGTCGACCAAACTGCTGATCGATTTGATTGGCCAGTTCATTAAAATCATCTTCAGTGGCACCTTCAAAATCTACCGGGTAAATCAGGGGTTCTTTGCCGCCAGCCTCAATAATCTGATCATAGACTGATTCAAGTTTCTCTACTGTTCTTCCCGCTAAAATAATCGTTGCGCCTGCAGCGGCATAGGCAATAGCTGTAGATTTACCAATGCCTGAGCCTGCGCCAGTGACCATAACAACACGATCTTTAAGTGAATTTTCTTTGGCTTGATAGTGAGCAATTTCTTGGGCTGATAACAATGTAGTATTCCTATGATTCATTAAATAGTAGAGCGTTAAGGTCCTTTGAGTCTGTTACAACCCAGTCAGCCTCCCATTCTGAGATGTTTTCATTCTCTTCAATATATCCCCAGCCCGCTGCTAGGGTTCGCATTCCAGCGCTCTTTCCTGCCTGTATATCGCGAATATGATCGCCGACATAGATGCAATCTGCTGGCGCAAGATTAATTTCTGAGCAAGCGAGTAATAAACCCTCGGGGTCAGGCTTGGGATGAGTCACATGGTCAGGACAAATAGTGGTTGCCGATTGCTGTTCCATGCCCAGTGCTTCAAGAACGGGTTGAGTATATTTTAGAGGTTTATTAGTAATGATACCCCAGGGGATATTATGTTTTTCACAGCTGTCTAAAACAATTTGTAAGCCATCAAAGAGTTGGGTTTTTTCCGCAATGTTGCCTAGGTAAAGTTCTAGAAATTCTTCTTTGAGACTTTCAAAGTTCGGATTATCTTGTTTGATACCGTAAACGCTCTCAATAATGCCAATAGAGCCATGGGTTACTGAGGTGCGAACTAGGTTTCCGTCGAGAAGCTGGCCACCTCGAATTTTCAGCTGTTTCTCTACCGCGGTTATAAAATCAGGTGCCGTATCTAAAAGCGTGCCATCAAGGTCGAACAATAGTGCTTTAAAATCTAACATTTTTGAGTGCTAATCATGTAATTTACATCGACATCAGATGGGCTAAGTTTGTAGGTTTTAGTCAGCGGGTTGTAAAGCAATCCAGTCATCTGATTAACCTGTAAGTTGGCTTCTCTGGACCAGTTCGCCAGTTCTGAGGGGCGAATAAATTTGCCGTATTCATGGGTGCCTCGTGGCAACATGCGCAGTACGTATTCAGCACCCACAATCGCCAACAAAAAAGCTTTGGGATTGCGGTTAATAGTAGAGAAAAATACTGCACCACCAGGTTTAACCATTTTAGCGCAGGCATTGATTACCGAGCTGGGGTCTGGCACATGTTCGAGCATTTCGAGACAGGTCACAATGTCAAAGGTGTTTTCGTGATTTTTTGCAAAATCCTCGGCTGTCGACTTTTGATAATTTATCGATAGCCCTGACTCAAGTTGATGTAACTTGGCTACGCCGAGTGGTGCATCACCCATATCAATACCCGTCACTTCAGCGCCACGTTGAGCAAGTGACTCACTAAGAATGCCACCACCACAGCCGACGTCTAGAACTTTTTTCTCTGCTACGGGCGCGATGTTATCGATCCAGTTGGCTCGCAGTGGATTGATGTCATGCAGGGGTTTAAATTCACTGTTTTTATCCCACCAGCGACTGGCAAGCTCTTCGAATTTTCTAATTTCATTGGGATCAACATTGGTTGTGCTAGCCATGCTATTTGGGTTTCCTTTTAAGCTCAGAGTATTAGTTAGTACGTTGTACTTTGTTACCCCAGTCTCGGGCTGATTGGATTAGATTATGTTCATCAAATTGGCATAATTTACTGTTTGCTAATAACTCACTGCCCGCAACCCAGCTATGGGTCACTTTGTGACTGACATTGTTAGCGATTAATTGTGTCGCGAGATTATACAGGGGTTGGTGGCTGAGAGAATTAATTTCTATAGCGATAATATCTGCATATTTGTTGGGCTCTAGACTACCTATTTCAGCTTCCAACCCAAGGGCTTTAGCGGCGTTAATGGTGGCCATGCGCAATGCTTGTTGCGCAATAGCATCAAGCGACTTGTCAGGCTGGTTAAATGCGATTATTTGGGTGATGGCTTGGAGCTCTAGCCATAGGTTATAGCTGTTATTACTAGCAGAAGAGGTTGCAAGGCTTATATTATTATCTGTTTCCATCAGTGTTTTGACGGATTGCATAATAGTTGGGTTAATCAGATTTGCCTGAGGGCTAATAACAAGATGGCAATTTGACTGTTGAATAAGCGCTAAATCATCAGCTTCAAAATGGTTTACATGAGTAAGTTGAGATTCAGGAATTAATAGACCCGAATCAAATAATCGCTGGATTGGGGTTCTGTCCCATTGTTTTATCGATTGTTCGATTTCATTTTTGTCTGTGTTGCACTGGATATGCAATGTTAGCTCTAGCTCATTAACATAGGATGCGAGCCGCTCTAGGGTGCTATCTGTAAGCTGATTAATATTGTTGAGATTGCATGCAATTTCAATCAGGGGGTATGAGGAGCAGTAGTCTCTCAGCTTTAATCCTTGGTGTAAATAATCACTGACATCCGATCCGAAATTTGTAGGTTTTTCATACAGTGCAAAGTTAAGTTGACTTCGTATGCCAGAGAGCTGAACTGATTCAATGAGCGAGTTGTTTGCATGCTGTTTATCTGCATAGCAGGTGGTGCCAGTTTTGAGCATCTCTGCAATAGCCAATTCGGTGCTAGCGGCGATAAAGCCCTGATCCGTTAGAAGCGAGTCATTCGCTGGCGACTCTGAGCCAGCATCATGTCCCCTAAAGAGCCTTGTTGCTCCGTCAGCGCGGCTATTGATTAGGCCAGGCATGACTGCGTGATGATCAAGGTTTTCAGTGCGATTGGCGATATATTTATCGGCTGCGGCTTCGATAGGGAGTATGTCTAGTATACGACCCGCTTTGATAACGATCCCATGGCGCTCCATAATTTGGTTCTCAGGTATTATGGGGATTAACCAACGACAGTTGATAATTAGGTCTACAGAAGTGGCTTGCATAGCGATTCCTTTGTTGAGGGAATGAGTATAACCAGTTTTTGAATTGGGTTGTGTTTGTTTGTGAAAATTTTGACGATTTTAAGAGATTAAATAGTCATATTTTAAGCCTAGAAATTAGTCTTATTTAGACTGTAATATTAATGGGTTATGGCGCGGTTTGTATGGTAGAATAATTTACCTGAATCCTGTTGCTAGCGGGGGTTGGTCAAATCTGAAAAGAGATGGTCATTCTGTGCCAAAAACTGGCATTGCAACAGTAAAATAAAATCGAATATTTAGAGATTAATTATGGTTGATCCAGAGAAGGCAATCCTTCCGGTTAATATCGAAGACGAGTTAAAGCAATCTTACTTAGATTATGCCATGAGCGTAATTGTCGGCAGGGCATTACCGGACGTTCGCGATGGCTTAAAGCCTGTTCACCGTCGAGTTTTGTTCGCTATGAGCGAGCTGAATAACGACTGGAACAAGGCCTACAAGAAGTCTGCTCGTGTTGTGGGTGATGTGATTGGTAAATACCATCCGCACGGTGATTCTGCGGTTTATGAAACCATCGTCCGCATGGCACAGCCATTTTCTTTGCGCTATATGCTGGTTGATGGTCAGGGTAACTTCGGTTCTATCGATGGTGACTCGGCCGCGGCAATGCGTTATACCGAAATTCGCATGCAAAAGTTGGCCCATGCGCTGCTTGAAGACTTAGAAAAAGATACGGTTGATTTTGTTCCAAACTATGATGAAACAGAATGGATCCCCCATGTATTGCCAACCCGAATCCCTAACCTATTGGTGAATGGTTCGTCGGGTATTGCAGTAGGTATGGCGACTAACATTCCGCCTCACAATTTAACTGAAGTGGTTAAGGGTTGTTTGGCGCTGATTGAAAACTCGGATATTACTATCGATGAATTGATGGAATATATTCCGGGGCCAGATTTTCCAACTGGGGCGATTATTAACGGCAAGGCCGGTATCATCCAAGCCTATCGCACGGGTAGGGGTCGAATTTATCAGCGTGCAAAAGCTGACATTGAGGTTAATGAAAAGACTAAACGTGAAACCATCATTATTTCAGAAATTCCTTATCAGCTGAATAAGTCTCGTTTAATCGAGCGCATTGCTGAGTTAGTTAAGGAAAAGAAAATTGAAGGTATTTCAGAGCTACGTGATGAATCTGACAAAGATGGTTTGCGCGTTGTTATTGAGCTTAAGCGTGGCGAAATGGGCGAGGTGGTTTTAAATAATCTCTATGCTCAGACGCAACTTCAGTCAGTATTTGGAATCAATGTGGTGGCGCTTGTGGATGGCCAGCCTAAGATTTTAAATCTTAAGCAAATGCTTGAAGCCTTTATTCGACATCGCCGAGAAGTGGTTACCCGTCGAACTATTTATCTTTTGAAAAAGGCGAGAGAAAGAGCGCACACCTTAGAAGGTTTTGCCATTGCTCTGGCTAACATCGATGAAATTATTACCCTGATCAAGAAGTCACCTTCGCCAGCTGATGCTCGAGAAGCATTGGTGGCTAAGGGTTGGACGCCTGGTACGGTAGTTGCCATGTTGGAGCGTGCAGGCCCAGAAGCCAGTCGACCTGAGTGGTTGGAAGATCAGTATGGGTTGAGAAAGGGTAAATATTACGTTAGTCCAGAACAGGCCAAAGATATTCTGGAATTAAGACTGCACCGCCTAACCGGTATGGAGCAGGATAAAATTATCGAAGAATTCACCGTTAAGTTAGATGAGATTGCAGATTACCAAGATATTCTGGGTAGCATAACTCGCTTAATGCTGGTTATTAGAGAAGAGCTTGAAGCTGTATTAGAGCAGTTTGGTGATGAAAGAAGAACTGAAATCATTGAGTCGCAGCATGACCTTACAGTGGAAGATTTAATTACCGAAGAAGAGCGTGTTGTCACTATTTCTCACGGTGGCTATGCGAAAACTCAACCGCTTACCGACTATCAGGCTCAGCGCCGTGGTGGTACGGGTAAATCAGCGACTGCTGTTAAAGACGAAGATTTTGTTGAGCACCTATTAATCGCCAGTACCCATGCAACTATTCTATGTTTTACCAATCTGGGTAAAGTTTACTGGTTGAAGGTTTATCAGATACCGGTAGCGGGTCGTAACTCAAGAGGGCGACCCATGGTGAATTTGTTGCCATTGGACGAAGGTGAGCGTATTAGTTCAATCCTGCCCGTAGAAGAATACAGTGCAGATCAGTTTGTGATTATGGCAACTGCCAATGGTACTGTGAAGAAGACATCATTAGACCAGTACTCAAGACCCAGAAGCGTGGGCTTGCGTGCAGTTGATTTGGTAGAGGGTGACCATCTTGTGGGTACCGCTATCATTGATGGTAGTAAAGATATTATGTTGTTCAGCTCTGAGGGCAAGGCAGTGAGGTTCTCAGAAACTGATGTGCGTGCAATGGGTCGAGTTTCTAAGGGTGTCAGAGGCATGCGTCTCCCCGAGGGACACTCGGTAATTTCTATGGTCATTCCTGAGGATGACGGGTTATTGCTGACTGTCTGTCAGAACGGCTATGGCAAGCGCACTAAAATTGAAGAATTCCCCACAAAAGGTCGTGGTGGTAAAGGCATGATTGCTATTCAGGCAAGCGAAAGGAATGGTCCTTTAGTAGGGGTCACTCAGCTGTTTGATGGTGATGAAATTATGCTTATTTCTGATCAAGGAACCATGGTTAGAACCCGTGGTGATGAGGTATCTATCGTTGGTCGTAATACACAGGGCGTGCGTGTTATTCGCCTTAAAGAAAACGAAAAGCTGGTAAGTTTGGCAAGAATTGCTGAACCTGAAGAAGAAGACCAGCCTGAAGAAGATTAATTAAAGGTTAAGAAATGGCGAAAAAGCAATCTTTAGAGTCATTAAGAAAGAAAATTGATGCGCTTGATGCCCAGCTGATTGAGAGTATCAGTGAGCGAGCTCGCTGTGCTCAGGAAGTAGCTGAGGTCAAAGAGGGTCAGGGCGATCAAGCCTATTACAAACCGGAGCGTGAAGCTCAGGTTTTGCGTCGTGTTATGGAAATGAACAATGGTCCTCTAGAAAACGAGGATATGGCCCGTTTATTTCGTCAAATCATGTCAGCCTGCCTGGCTCTTGAAAAGCCAGTTAAGGTCGCCTATCTTGGGCCCGAGGGAACCTTTACCCAAGAAGCTGCGCTCAAGCATTTTGGAGACTCTGCGGTCAGTGTCCCCCAGTCGGCCATTGATGAGGTTTTCCGTGAGGTTTTGGCAGGCTCATGCCACTACGGTGTAGTGCCCGTAGAAAACTCTACAGAGGGTGTGATTAGTCATACCCTAGACAGCTTTATGGATTCATCACTAAAAATATGTGGTGAGGTTGAGCTGCGTATCCATCAGCATTTTATGGTGGGTGAAAATACCAACAAACAGGGTATCACTCGAGTATATTCTCATGCCCAGTCTCTGGCTCAGTGCCGTCAATGGCTCAATGCTAACTATCCAGCTATCGAGCGAGTTGCGGTAAGCAGCAATTCTGAAGCCGCCAGACGTGTTCAGGGTGAGTGGAACTCTGCAGCAATAGCCGGTGATATGGCCTGTGAATTATATAATCTACAAAAATTACATGAAAAAATTGAAGATCAGCCAGATAACTCAACTCGCTTTTTGATAATTGGTAGAGAAAGCGTCCCGCCAAGCGGTAAGGATAGAACCTCTGTTGTGGTTTCTGTTCGCAATAAGCCGGGTGCATTGCATGATTTAATTGCGCCATTTCGACGTCACAATGTTGATATGACCCGCTTGGAATCAAGACCCTCACGCAATAGCAAATGGAGCTATGTGTTCTTTATAGATTTAGAAGGCCATATCGAAGATCAGCCAGTTGCCGCAGTATTGGAAGAATTAAATTCCCAAGTTGTTGAGCTAAAAGTTTTGGGCTCCTATCCCAGTGCTGTTTTGTAAATACAGCTGCACAAAGCTAAGGATAATCGGGTAAATTTATGGCCAAGAAAAAAACTGAAAAAGTAGTTAATCGATTAGTGATCATTGGCATGGGGCTTATAGGTTCCAGCTTGGCAGCTGCTGTGCGCGAAAGAAATATTGCTAAAGAAGTTATTGGTATTTCAAGACGTAAGTCTACCTTAGAAATTGCCCTTAATAATGGCATAGTGGATCGTTGTGCTGGCGATTTAGTGGAGGTGGCCAGTGAGTTAACTGCTGGTGATATAGTCGTTATTGGTGTGCCAACACTGAGTGTTCCCGAAGTTTTAAAGCAATGTGTAGAACTACTTTCCCCAGAAGTCACTATTACCGATGTGGCTAGCGTTAAAGAATCTGTCGTGATCGCAGCACAGGAGCTGTTTGGAGAAGTGCCATCACAGCTTGTCCCAGGCCATCCCATTGCGGGCTCTGAGAAAAGTGGTGTGACTGCAGCTAATGCTGAGTTGTTTATTGATCATCGGGTGATTTTAACGCCGGTTGAGTCTACCTCAGAAGATCATCTAAAGCGCACCTCAGCCCTATGGCAGAATGTGGGTGCTATGGTGTCCACGATGACTGTTCAAGAGCATGACCATATTCTTGCCGCAACCAGTCATTTGCCACATTTTCTCGCCTATTCTTTGGTTGATACCCTGGCGAGTATGAATGAAAAAACTGATATTTTCCGTTACGCCGCCGGCGGATTTAGAGACTTTACTCGAATTGCAGCCAGCGACCCTATTATGTGGCGCGATATTGCTGTAGCAAATAAAAAAGCGGTTATCGAGGTGATGGATAAAGTCATGGATAACCTAGTGAGTCTTCGTTCACTTATTGAAAACACTGAAGAAGATAAGCTTACTGCAATGTTTAAACGAGCAAGGGATGCCAGAAACCACTTTGGTAGCATGCTTGAAAGTAATAAATTAGATACTGGATTACAAAGCCCTATGAATGAAAAAGTAATTAACTATATTGTTTCACCCGGTGGAAATGCGCGTGGTGATCTTCGCGTACCCGGCGATAAGTCTATGTCTCATCGGTCAATTATGCTCGGCTCGCTGGCCGATGGCATGACTGAGGTCACCGGTTTTCTTGAGGGTGAAGATAGTCTAGCTACGCTTCAGGCATTCCGTGATATGGGTGTTGAAATAGAAGGCCCTAATGAGGGTCGTGTGGTGATTCGTGGTGTAGGCCTTTATGGCTTAAAGGCACCTAAAAAACCCCTGTATCTGGGTAATTCTGGTACCTCTATTCGTCTTTTAAGTGGCCTATTGGCCGGTCAGGCTTTTGATGTTGAGTTACAGGGTGATACCTCTTTATCTGGAAGACCTATGGGTCGTGTGGCAACGCCTTTACGCAAAATGGGCGCAGTAATTGAGACTGAGAAAGATGGTACGCCTCCTATGCGTATCAAGGGTGGTCAAAAGCTCAAGGGTATTAATTATCGTATGCCAATGGCCAGTGCACAGGTGAAGTCCTGTGTGTTGCTAGCTGGACTCTATGCAGAGGGTGAGACGACCACAGTTGAGCCAGCGCCTACAAGAGATCATACCGAGCGCATGTTGCGCGGTTTTGGTTATCAGGTTGATTCCAATGATGATATTGCCAGTTTAAATGGTGGCGGTCGATTAACCTCAACGAGAATTAATGTACCAGCAGATATTTCTTCTGCGGCTTTCTTCATGGTAGCTGCAGCGATTGTTCCCGGGTCAGATATTACATTGCGTCATGTGGGAGTAAATCCTACGCGAATTGGTGTTATCAATATTCTTCGTCAAATGGGCGCTAATATTGAGCTATTTAACCCTGCTCAGGTTGGTGACGAGCCGGTGGCTGATATTCGCGTGCGTTATGCGCCACTGAAGGGTATTGCTATCCCAGAAGATCAGGTGCCGCTGGCTATTGATGAATTCCCTGTATTATTTGTTGCTGCCGCCTGTGCTGAAGGTAAAACCATCCTAACCGGTGCTGAAGAGTTAAGAGTCAAAGAAAGTGATCGCATTCAAAGTATGGCTGATGGCCTTGTAACACTGGGTGTAGATGCAGTTGCTACGGATGATGGTATCCATATTGAGGGTGGCGAGATTGGTAGCGGAGAAGTAGAGAGCTTTGATGATCATCGTATTGCTATGGCATTTAGTATTGCTGCACTGCGCGCTAATGGGCCAATCACTATCAAAGAAACTAATAATGTTGCTACCTCTTTTCCTAATTTTATCTCCTTGGCAAGACAGGTCGGAATCAATATTAAATTAGCATGAATAACGTAAAAATTATCACAATTGATGGGCCAAGTGGGTCTGGCAAGGGAACAATAAGCCGTATTCTTGCTGAGCAACTGGGCTTTCATTATCTAGATAGTGGGGCGCTTTATCGCCTATTAGGTCTGGTTGCTGTTCGTCATGGCATCGAGATTAGCATCAATGCGGATTTTACCCAGTTGGCAAAAAATATGGATGTGAGTTTTCAGGCAAAAGCTGATGGCCATAATATTGTATTGCTTGAGGGTGAGGACGTAACTGATGAATTGCGCACTGAAGAAACAGGTGCGCTAGCCTCTAGAGTTGCTGAAAACCCTAGGGTTCGATCCGCTTTATTAGAGCGTCAGCACCAGTTTGCACGATTGCCTGGGTTGGTTGCCGATGGCAGAGATATGGGTACAAAAGTCTTTCCAGAGGCACAACTTAAGATATTTTTAACCGCGAGTATTGAAGAGCGCGCAAGTCGGCGTTATAAACAGTTGCTAGAAAAGGGTGAAAATGTTAAATTGCGCGCCCTCGAAGAGCAGGTTCGTTCTCGAGACGAAAGAGATATGAACAGAGAAACATCGCCGTTAGCTGCTGCCACGGATGCAGTTGAGGTGGATTCTTCTGATCTAACTATTCAAGAAGCGGTTGATAGCGTGCAAAATTTAGCTATCTTGCGCGGACTTTTATAGGTATCTCAAATTATGGGTGTATTAGCAGTCGCCAGCTATTGCTGTTAATCACCTTATTTTAACTGACCCACGTATACTGGCCACGTGGAACAAAGAGATCGACGCAGTTCTACCACTGTCGAGTCTCTGTCAATACTCAGGACATTATCCATGAGCGAAAGTTTTCAAGAATTATTTGAGCAAAGTTTACAAACTGTAGAAATGAACCCAGGTGCCATTATTACTGGCGTTATTATCGATGTTGATAAAGATTGGGTCACAGTTCATGCTGGTTTGAAATCTGAAGGTGTTATCCCTGCAGAACAATTTTTTAATGATAAAGGCGAGCTAGAAGTCAATATCGGTGATGAGGTACAGGTATCTCTTGAAGCGGTTGAAGACGGATTTGGTGCTACTCGACTTTCTCGTGAAAAAGCGCGTCGTGCAGAATCTTGGATTGAACTCGAAGCGGCACATACTAAAGATGAGATCGTTACCGGTGTAATCAGCGGTAAGGTCAAAGGTGGATTCACTGTAGATGTACGTGGCTTACGCGCATTCCTACCAGGTTCACTTGTAGATGTAAGACCTCTTCGTGAGATCACGCATTTAGAAAACATAGAATTAGAATTTAAAGTTATCAAGTTAGATGTTAAGCGCAACAACGTTGTTGTGAGCCGTCGTGCTGTTATGGAGAGTGCAAACTCTGCAGAGCGTGAAGAGTTGCTTGCCAACATTGAAGAAGGCGTTTCATTGAAAGGTATCATTAAGAATCTTACCGATTACGGTGCCTTTGTTGATTTGGGTGGTGTTGACGGTCTACTACATATTACTGATATGTCTTGGAAGCGTATTAAGCATCCATCAGAAATGATCAACGTTGGTGACGAAATTGACGTTAAAGTACTTAAGTTTGATCGCGAGCGTAACCGTGTATCTCTTGGTATGAAGCAAATGGGCGAAGATCCTTGGGGCGATATCAAAGGTCGTTACCCTGAAGGCGCTCGTGCTAAGGCTAAGGTAACTAACCTAACAGACTATGGTTGTTTTGCTGAGCTTGAAGATGGCGTTGAAGGTCTTGTTCACGTTTCAGAAATGGATTGGACTAACAAAAATGTTCACCCATCTAAGATCGTTGACTTAGGTCAGGAAGTTGAAGTTATGGTTCTAGAAATCGACGAAGAACGTCGTCGTATCTCTCTAGGTATCAAGCAGTGCTTCACTAACCCTTGGGATGACTTTGCGGCTACTAAAGCTAAAGGTGACAAGGTTACAGGTAATATCAAATCTATCACTGACTTCGGTATCTTTATTGGTCTTGAAGGCGGAATTGATGGTTTGGTTCACCTTTCTGATATTTCTTGGAACGAAGCTGGCGAAGAAGCCGTTCGCAACTTTAAGAAGGGCGAAGAGGTTGAGTCAGTTGTATTGAGTATTGATGCTGAAAGAGAGCGTATTTCTTTGGGTATTAAGCAGCTTTCTGACGATCCATTTAATAACTATGTAACCACTAATGATAAGGGTTCAATTGTTACTGGAACCATTAAAGAAGTTGATGCTAAAGGTGCTATTATTGACCTAGGTAACGATATTGAAGCTACACTGAAAGCCTCTGACCTGTCTCGTGAGCGTGTTGAAGATGCGCGTAACGAACTAAAAGTAGGTGACAGTATTGAAGCTAAGATTATTAATGTTGATCGCAAAACACGAGCAATTAACTTATCGATTAAAGCTAAGGATATTTCAGATGAGAAAGAGGCTGTTAAAGCTCATCGTAAATCTGAAACTGATTCTTCTTCACCAGCAACAATTGGTGATCTTATTAAGGCTCAGATGGATAAATAATCTGGTTTTGATGAAAAAGGGTGGCTTTGCCACCCTTTTTTTTGCTTTAAATTCACTCAAAAGTAAATAAAACCTTGTATTCATGTGAAACTTTTATAAAATCGTTATGTTGCGTTATAAATCTTTTAACGCGTTCACGAAAACCTAGGTAATAGATAGCTGCATCGATGACCAAATCTGAATTAATTGAAAAAATAGCGATCAGTCAAGATCAACTGCCCCCTCGAGATGTCGAGCAAGCAGTTCGTATGATTTTAGAACGCATGGCGAATGCGCTGGTAAGTAAACAGCGCATTGAGATTCGTGGGTTTGGTAGTTTTTCATTGCACTATCGTGCGCCACGCACTGGGCGCAATCCTAAGACAGGTGATTCAGTGACTCTCAGTGGTAAGTACGTCCCACATTTCAAACCCGGTAAAGATCTTCGCGATCGGGTTAATCAGGGTTTTTAACCCTCGAAATTTGTGTGTTCAATTTACTAATTATTGTCTGCTTCTAGATCCTCATTGAAAACTAGAAGCAACTTTTTCTTTTTTATTATCCAAACATTTTTATCTCAACATTATGACTTCTGTTGGGTGACGTCGAATTACCTCGCCACGAACCGAGGATAATAAGCTGTGGTTTGTTCTTAAAGGCATGGTTTCAGTTGGACAGCTACCGTTTGCTATATAGTGGATAGCAGTGCCAAGCATTTTTTCATTGGTATTCCCCAATGGGCTGGATAGATCATCTGCTACTAAACAACCCTTCACAAGGTCTGTGCCGTTATCTATTGCAGATGGGATAAATCCATCAGTATAGTCGCCATAACCCTTGGCGTTAGTGCCTTTAAATTGAATGGTATAGTAGGTGGTTCCACAGTTATCTGTGCCATAAAACCCATAGGGTTTGCCAGTGGTTGTTTCGCCAATAAGAATAACCTCTACATCAATACCTCTTAATGAATTTATAAGGGCTTCACTGGCCGATGCAGTATTGCCTGTGGCGATGATAAATACGCGTGATAGATTTAATTTTGGTAGCGGGGTGCCTTTTGTTGTCGAGAAGCCAAGAGTGGTTTCTGGAAATAAAAATGGCTCAATTAATTGGCCATAAATTGGATCATATTGTGTGTATTTGTCGTTATACACCATGCTTTCAAAGATTTCTCCATATGCCTTGTTGCCAGCGATCATTGTGCCCAAAACAGCTGAGATACCTAGATAACCACCACCGTTATACCTTAGATCAAGAATAAGATTAGAAATTTGTGCACTTTTTATTTGGTTAACTGCATTGATGAGCTGAAGTTCTGCAGTTTCTATATTAAAACTGTTGAGCACAAGATAACCAATTTTTTCACCATTAGCTTCAAACGTCGTAGTAAGGTAAACCGGAACTTCAGTGGTCGCTGAGCTAGTTAATATTATGTTCTCTGTAAAAATAGAGTTAGGTTTTCTTATGGTAAAACTATGTGATTCCCTTGCAGTTTCGGGCAAAAGTGCCGAGTTAAAATTATTTAATTCTTCATCAGTAATAACACTGCCTATATAAATCCCGTCTGCCGCAAGGATCTCAGTACCCCGACTAATATTTGCTTTTTGTGCAGGTGAATTGGGTTCAATGTATGTGACATAAAGTTTACCAGTGGTCATATCTTGTTTTGCGTTGGCGCCATAGCCCACGGATATTCCAGTTTCAGATAGTAATTCTGATTCTTCTGTATTCACTGCAAAGTGGAATCTATCTTTAGCTGATCCACTGCTAGTTATAGCGCTAGTTTTCATTTGGTCAAAGTATTTGATTGGATCCTGGATACTGGCTGGATCTATATCCGGTAGTTCGTTGTACCAAAGATAGGTTTCATGGCTCCATGAACGGATCCATTTTTTTTCATCCACATAATCACCTGCAAGATCCTGATATTTATTATTTAGGCGAGGATTACTACAGATATTAGCGAAATTTTTTGAGGGAAGATATTCACCCTGCACCCAGTCAGATAGGGATTTTTCTACTGCATCGGTTGTTTCTTTGGTGTTACTCGTGTCAGTTGAGTTTTTTACACTTTCGTCATTACAGCCACTCAGTAAAAAAACTAAAACAAATAAAGCTAAAAATCGCATAATAATCTCCATATATTATCAGGCTATCCATAAGCCGCTGTTAACTTCATGAATTATTCGCAGACAAATATTTAAAAAAGGACAGCTCGCAATTTTTTAAAACTAACGAGAAAACAGCACCCTTTTGATTATAGGAAATTGTGTTGCTGATTGTTAAGAAAATAACGACTTTAGCGCATCCAGAGATTCTTCCCCTGCGGCTTGGTTTTGCTCGGCACTGGCCTCAGTATTACCGCCCATCCTCACTAGATCATCCTGCGGTAATTCATCCACGAAACGACTGGGTGTGGTAGCACTAGTTTCACCAAATTGGGTTCTTTGGGCAGCACTGGTCATGGTAAGGGTGCGCTGGGCGCGGGTAATGCCCACGTAGGCGAGCCGGCGTTCTTCTTCGATTTGGTCGCCTTCAATACTATTGCGGTGAGGCAAAACTTCTTCTTCCATGCCGATAAGAAAGACATGTAAAAATTCAAGGCCCTTCGCGGCATGCAGTGTTAATAATTGCACCTTATCGTCCGCTGATTCTTCTTGCTCACGATCCAAAATATCACGCAATATTATTTTTGAAATTGCCGATTCTATAGGATTTTTGTCCGCCTCAACTGAGTCGCTTTCGCTATCTTTAAGAGCATACTCAATCTGACTAATCAGTAGGTTAATATTCTCCCAGCGTTTATTGGCCGCTGCATCACTGCTGGCATTTTGTCGCAACCAGTCTTGATAATCGATATCTTCAAGCAATTCACGAATCGCAGGAACAGGCTTGTCACTGTAGACATTACGCTGCACAGATTGTAACCAATGTTTAAAACGCTGTAGGCGCTGTAAATTGGCACTGGGAACTGTCGCACTAAGACCTACCTCATCGATGGCATCTAAAAATGAAACCTGTCGCTGATTTGCATACTCACCCAGTCGCTCTAGGGTAGTTGGCCCTATTTGGCGGCGTGGCGTGTTAATAATTCGCAGTAGGGCATTATCATCATCGGGATTAATGATTAGCCGTAAATAAGCCATCACATCTTTAATTTCGGTTTTGGCATAAAAGGATTGCCCGCCGGTAATATCGTAAGGGATATTCTGGGTCTGGAGCTTTAACTCCATAAGCCTCGACTGATAATTACCGCGGTACAGAATAGCGAAATCGCTGTATTTACAGCGTCTTTTCAGACGCATATCAATAATTTCGTTCACTACCCGTTCGGCTTCGCGCTCTTCATTGTCGCTAATAATAAATCGCAATGGATCCCCAGGGCCTAATTCACTCCATAGGGCTTTTTGAATTAGGTGAGGGTTGTTGTCGATAAGTTGGTTTGCCGCGGCCAAAATGCGTCCAGTGGAGCGATAGTTTTGCTCAAGTTTAATGACCTTAAGCGCAGGGAAGTCTTCCTGCAGTTGCATTAGGTTTTCTGGTCTAGCACCACGCCAAGCGTAAATAGACTGATCATCATCACCTACTACGGTGAGTGCCTGTTTTTCTTTGACTAGGGTACGCACCAGTTCATATTGGGCGAGGTTGGTATCCTGATACTCGTCTACCAACATATAGCGTATGCGTTGTTGCCATTTGGCCAATACTTCGGGCTGTTCGCGAAATAGGCAAACGGGGATCATAATGAGGTCATCAAAATCCACCGCATTGTAAGCACGAAGTGCGCGTTGATAGCGCTCGTAAAGCATGGCAATGCTTTGTTCGCCGGTACTGTTAGAAGCGCTCACAGCCTGCCCAGGTTCTAGCAGAGAGTTTTTCCAGTCAGAGATAGTATGCTGGATATTATCGATGAGTTTTTCATCGAGATCGGTATGCCGAACCAGTAGCTCTTTGAGAAGGTTGCGACAGTCTTCCTGATCCATAATCGAAAAACCGGGCTTAAAACCCAGAGTTTTGATTTCGAAACGAATAATATTCAGACCCAGATTATGAAAGGTGGAAACAGAGAGGCCTTTTGACTCAGAACTGGATAATAGTTTGCTGACGCGATCTTTCATCTCGCGCGCCGCTTTATTAGTAAAGGTTACCGCATAGATGTTGCGACTGGGAATGCCGCATTGCTTGACGAGATAGGCAATTTTTCCAGTAATTACACTGGTTTTACCACTGCCGGCTCCAGCTAGAACCAGCAGGGGACCATCAATGTATTTTAACGCTGCCTGTTGCTGGGCATTTAAGTTATGGGCCATGGGTTAAGCCAACAACTAAGCCATCTCGGCTATAGCAGTCTGTTTGGCTGTTAATTGCTCTATCGAACCCTGCATATCACTTAGCTTATCGCGCTCTTTGGCCACTACCTCAGCGGGAGCATTAGCAACAAATTTTTCATTGCCAAGCTTGCCTGAAAGCTTGTTAGCATCAACGGATAATTTTTCTATTTCTTTGCCCAGTCGTTTGAGCTCAGCATCGATATCAATTAACCCTGCCATAGGCACAAGAATTTCTAAGTCGCCGGCCAGTGTAGTTGCACTTAAAGGGGCATCTTCTGGGTTATCTAACCAGGTGATTGATTCAAGCTTGGCTAATTTACACAGATACTGACGGTTTTCTTCAAGTCGACGCTTGTCATTGACACCGCCGCTGGTAAAGAAGATAGATAGGGAGGTAGCCGGTGAGATGTTCATTTCACCACGCACATTGCGCACTCCAACAATAACCTGTTTAACCCATTCGATATCATCAAGTGCCGCTTGATCTACCAGAGACTGATCGGGAATAGGGTAGGCTTGAAGCATAATGCTATCACCCTGAGAATTTAGCTCAATGCCCGCCAATGGCGCGATACTGTGCCAAATTTCTTCGGTGATGAATGGCATTATTGGGTGGCTTAAGCGCAATATGCTTTCAAGCACTCTTACCAGTGTTCGGCGAGTACCCAATTGCAGCTCGGGGTCTGCGTTCTCATCCCAAAGCACAGGCTTAGAAAGCTCAAGGTACCAGTCGCAATACTCGTTCCAAACAAAGTCATACAGTGCCTGAGCGGCTAAATCAAAACGATAGCTATCAATAGCGTCGATAACTGCAGTTTCAGCTATTTGCAAGCGAGAAATAATCCAGCGATCAGCCAGACTAAGCTTGTATGCTTCTCCATTTTGGCCACAGCTATGTTCCTCACCATTCATCAAAACATAACGTCCCGCATTCCAGATCTTATTGCAGAAATTGCGGTAGCCCTCAAGGCGCTTCATATCCCAATTAATATCGCGACCCGTAGAGGCTAGGGCGCAGAGGGTAAAGCGCAGAGCATCGGTACCATGAGGTTCAATGCCCTCTTTAAACTGTTTGCGAGTGCGCTTAGCAATTTTCTCAGCTTGCTGAGGTTGCATCATATTACCGGTGCGCTTCTCAACAAGATCTTCAATATCGATACCATCAATCATATCCAAGGGGTCAAGCACATTACCCTTTGATTTGGACATCTTCTGACCCTGCTCATCACGAATTAGCCCAGTAACATAAACTGTATGAAAGGGTACCTGAGGAGTGCCATCTTCATTTTTAATCAGGTGCATCGACATCATAATCATGCGAGCGACCCAGAAGAAAATAATATCAAAACCAGTGACTAGAACATCGGTAGGGTGGAAGTTTTTAAGACGTTCAGTCTGTTCAGGCCAGCCCTGTGTGCCAAAGGTCCATAGCGCAGAGGAAAACCAGGTGTCCAGAACGTCAGGGTCCTGGGTAAGGGCTTCATCACCTAAATTGTGCTTTGCTCTAACCGCTTCTTCACTATTGCCAACATAGGCATTGCCAGCTTCGTCATACCAAGCAGGAATACGATGTCCCCACCATAGCTGTCTAGAAATACACCAGTCTTGAATGTTGCGCATCCAAGAGAAATACATGTTCTCATACTGTTGGGGAACAAATTTTATCTGTCCATCTTCAACCGCAGAAATGGCAGGGCCTGCTAATTTTTTAGCATCCACATACCATTGGTTGGTCAGCATAGGCTCAATCACCACGCCGCCACGGTCACCGTAGGGAATGGTCATATCATTTTCTTCAATCGACTCTAACAGGCCTAGGGCTTCCATATCAGCGACAATTTCACGGCGCGCCGCAAAGCGCTCCATGCCCTGATATTTTTCGGGCAAGCTATCATCCATATCCGTATTTTGGCTGCCATCAGAGTTGCAGCATTCGGCAGTTTTACGAATATCCGCTGCGAAAGTTAAAATATTGATCATTGGCAGACTGTGACGCTGGCCCACTTCATAATCATTAAAGTCATGAGCCGGTGTAATTTTTACACAGCCTGTGCCCTTAGCCATATCGGCGTGTTCATCAGCCACAATAGGAATTAAACGACCCACTAATGGCAGTTCTACAAACTTGCCGATTAAGTTTTGATAGCGTGGGTCATCAGGGTTTACTGCTACGCCGGTATCACCGAGCATAGTTTCAGGTCGCGTGGTGGCGACAATAATATAATCTTTGCCATCAGCTGTTTTAACACCCTCAGCGAGAGGGTAGCGCAAATTCCACATCTTGCCCTTAGTGTCGCGGTTTTCTACTTCTAGATCTGAAATAGCAGTATTGAGTTTAGGGTCCCAATTAACCAACCGTTTTCCACGATAGATGAGTCCTTCGTTGTAAAGGCGCACAAAAACTTCTTGAACTGCGCCATAGAAACCCTCATCCATAGTGAAACGTTCTGTTTCCCAATCCACCGAGTTACCTAAGCGACGCATCTGCTGGGTAATAGTGCCGCCAGACTCTTCTTTCCACTCCCAGATTTTTTCAATAAACTTCTCGCGACCCAGAGCATCTTTACCGGGTTGGTTTTCAGCCGCTAATTTACGCTCAACCACCATCTGCGTGGCAATACCTGCGTGATCAGTACCCACTTGCCACAGCGTGTTTTTACCCTTCATGCGCTGGTAGCGAGTGAGTGCATCCATAATGCTGTGTTGCAAGGCATGACCAATATGCAGACTGCCCGTTACATTGGGCGGAGGAATAACAATACTGTAGGGCTCACCTTCGCCGCTAGGGGCAAAATAACCACTGGCTTCCCAAGTTTTATACCACTTGTCTTCAATGTCTTGGGGGGCGAATGTTTTTTCCATTGCTTATCTCAGTAAAATTATTTTTAAGGTGCTTTTTAAGATCAGCAATTATA
>JABBBH010000052.1 GCA_018607525.1 SAR92 clade bacterium | reverse complement strand
CCCTTATCGACTAGTGGTTAAGGGCCATCAACTCTATTTTCAGTATTTCCCCCTTACAGAAGAGAATAATTACCGAAAGTGGACGAAACCACGCTTATTTATCTACAACCCGGTGACGGATACCAAGCAAGAAATTGAATTGCCATCTGTTGATGATCCGTTAATTAAAGTTGATGAGTTAGTACAGGGCTTGCCAGCCAAAAAACTAACGACATTAGAACAGAGCCCTGATGGTTATATTTTTGACACAAAATATCGTGGTGATGGAAACCTTATGACATATATGTTTGGTGGCTATAGGAGGTCTTACAGAGCTGTTTTTTTAATCAACGATTCCTACAGTGTAAAAATCCCTAATGTTAATCGTAATCGCGCTCGCTTTGTGGGTTGGCTTACGGATGAGGAGGAGTAGCAAATGGACTCTGATAGCATAACTAAACATGATGCATTGCAGCGTATTTCTGATCTGGCAAAGACTCATAGTCTTACACTGGATGAAATTGGTGCTTGTTTAACCATTAAAGCGACACGTCATAAAGGCAGTAGTTGGTTGGTTCGTCTTTTGGGTTATCTAGGCGCCGCATTTATTTTTGCTGGCTTAGGGTTATTTATCGAAATGATCTGGTTTGATCTTGCTAGCTTTTCCCGTGTAATTATTACCTATGGCGCTGGTTTGGTGGTGTTTATATTAGGGGCTTTATTTTTGAAAGACCCTCGCTATATAAAAGCATCGACGCCGCTATTTTTAGTGAGTTCCGTCCTTTTACCTACGGGTATGTTTGTGTTTTTAAGTGAGTATTCCGATGGTAATGACGAACAACTGGCGTCAATGCTTGTGTTTGGTGTTTTAGCTTGCCAATTTTTATGTACATTCTATTTTTTACAGCGTACAAATTTACTTTTTTTTGGCTATTTATTTTGGAACGCTAGCCTAGGTATATTAATGGAGCGTGCCGGTGTTTCGGGTGAAATTCTTGGTATTGGCCTTGGGTTGTCGATCATGATGGTTACTTGGGTTATAGATCGAACGCACCATCGGGCCATAGCCCCTTTTTGGTATTTTTTGGGTAGTATGGGGCTGCTTTGGTCGGTATTTGATTTAATTGAGGGTATAAAAATTATCGACCTTCTGTATTTTCCATTAACCATATTTATGATGTTGCTTAGTACTCGAATCCAAAGCCGCACCCTGTTGTTGGTTTCTACGTTATCTCTGTTTGGGTTTCTGGGTTATTTTACCGATGAATATTTTGCTGATGTGGCTGGTTGGCCCTTAGCTTTGATAGTAATGGGCTTTATGCTTGTAGCGGTAAGTGCCTATGCTGTTAAGTTGGCCCAAAGAATGGGTAATAAAAAAGTTGCTCCATAAAAGCTATTAAAGGCTAATAACCGAAGAGGGAATTTGTCAGCCTATTTGCCTGCCGATAGTTGAAGGGGGCTATTTTAGACCCCCTCTAGTACTGTACCCCAATTTGTACCCCGACCACTGTAAGTCATTGATATTATTGTTAATGGATCCGATCCATCATTGGGGCAACGCAGAATTTTCTATTGATTGGCATACTGTTGTCTCAGATCTACCTGTTACGGACTGTTTAAATAGTCAAATCTAATCCTTAAATTATTTGGATCTTCTTTGGGTCCAGCAATATTTAATCTATCTATTGCGAATAGTTTTTAATCTCATTTACAAAAAATATATTTTTTGGGCTACTTTTAAGTAAACCACAGGTTATTGCATTGTTTTTTATAAGCTAGGCAAAGCCATTATATAGTTGGTTTTTGGAAGGTGAAATAAGGTGAGAAAGGATATCCCACAAATTGGTATGACTTACCAGGTCCTTAATAGAGATGGCGTTTTTAATATTAGGGAAATTGCTAAGGAGTACTATGCCCAGCAAACCCATTTGGATGAAATGGAGCAGTGGACTCATGATCGTTATCTTAAACAATCGAGTCATGCTAGGGCGCTGGTTCGATCGCCATCTGCTAATGAGTTTAAAAGTTGTAGTGTCTGGTCGATTAACCATTATCTGGGTCTTAATCGTCACCCTTATGTGATTGAGAAAGCAAAAGAGGCAACAGAGTTGTATGGCACGGGCTGTGGTACTTCAGCTATGTCGGGTGGACACTCTCAGTTGCATAAAGATCTCCAAAAACGTTTTGCTAAAGTATTCTCGAAAGAGGAATGTATCCTTTTCCCAACGGGTTTTACTGCAAATAGTGGCACCATAGCGGCATTGTGTAAGGGCAGTGAAACATTAATTATTATTGATAGGGATAGTCATGCCAGTATTATCGACGGTTGTCGTGCTTCTGGTTCTCGATTTATTCCGTTTAAACACAACTCCATCCAAGACCTTGAGAATAAGGTAAAAAAATTCTCGGGCAAGCATATTAATTTACTGGTTATTGTTGAATCTGCTTATTCGATGGAAGGGGATATTGCGCCTTTAAAGAAGATTGTCGAGTTGAAGAAAAAATATGGTTTTTTACTTTATGTTGATGAGGCGCATACCTTTGGTTTCTATGGTGAAAAGGGTAGAGGTCTATGTAACCAATTAGGCATTGCTGACGATGTAGATTTTATTATGACCACATTATCAAAATCTACGGCAAGTATGGGTGGCGTTGTTGCTACGTCAAAGGAGTTTGCTTCTTTCCTCCGCTGGTCAACAGCTTATCTTTTTCAAGCGGCAATCCCAGCTGCAGATGTTGCTGTTGCAGATGCCTGTTTAGATTTGATGAGTAACCAGCCTGAAATAATTGAATCGCTTTGGAAAAAAACTCATTATTTAAGACAAAAGCTTGTAGATTTGGGGTTTGATATCGGAAAGAGTGAAAGCCCGATAGTCCCATTATTTGTTCGAGACTCTGATATTTTAAAGAAAATGGAAAAAGAGCTTTATGAGGAGGGTGTTTTTACTATTGCTATACAGTATCCAGTGGTTAAGGCTTCTGAAGTAAGGTTTCGTTTTATTGTAAATAATTCTCATGCTATTGAGGATATAGATCATTTAGTCGATATCTTATCTAAACTGGGTAAGAAGCATGGGCTAATAAAAGGTTTATAAGCGTAGTGCATGAAATTTCGGTAGGGGTGTTGTTATTTTTATCTTCTTTATTGGGAGTTGAAAACCTACCTGTGACTCCGCCTGAATGGGATGTAGTTAGCAATTGGCAAGAAACAGCCATGGGCCATTATAGTTTTGTAGCAACCAATAAAAAAATTGTACATGAGTGTCAGCGCTATCCTGAGCGTTATATAGAATTCCCTTTAACAATTCATTCTTCAACACAGGTCATTGTTAATAATCAGATAATTGCTACTAGCAGTTCTCCTGACTTTAAGCATGCTAGGGGTTTTTATGGTGTTTTAGTTTTGCCTTGTGCGCAGTTACGTGGTGCGACCACTTCACTGGAGTGGCGATTGAAGTCTTATAATCAGTATTTTGCGTGGTTTAAAAGTTTTCCTAAAGTTGTTGAGGACTATCCCAAAACCAATGTTTACAGTGAAACATTAAATATTGTTGCTGCGGGAATTTTACTTTCTCTAAGTTTTTTGTATGCACTACTTTTTGCTAACAAAATTTCAAATCAAAAACTGGCTTTTTTGATTTGTTCTAACTTTTTTACAGCCTTTTATTTCATTTTTAATAGCGCAGAATTTTTTGGGCTTAGTATTTCTATGTTGTTAGCACATAAGGTTGCTGACTCGGGTTTGTGGCTTGGTTTGATGTGCTTTATCCACATACTTTATCTTGAAAAGCTGATTATTAGCTGGATGAATTTTGCCTATAAGATAACGGTTGCTATTGCTCTGTCGATTATATGTTTTGCCCCAACCGGTGATGTAGTTCAATTGGGTACAACGATTCCTTTTCCGTTAACCATATTATTATCTGGTTATGCTATTTATCGGTTACTTAAAATAGGTGTGTTGAGGTCTAAGAAGGAGCTTATTCAGCTAATTGCATTATCTATCAGCTTTCTTGGTTATTGGCACGATATTCTTGTTGTTACTGCAATGATTGATTCTTTCCCAATGTTATCTTTGGGTATGCCGGGTAGTTATATTTTTATTTTGCTATCTATCAATGAAAGTATCGATAACACTTATGCTGAGAGGGATCAATTAAAGGATCTTACTGAAAAGTTACAGCAGACTAATAAAGAATTACATCATGCGCAGGACAAATTAGTTGAGTCGGAAAAAATGGCGGTGATGGGTCGGGCTGTTGCAAGAATAGCCCATGAGCTTAATACGCCCATTTATTCAGCACGGTCTGCAATGCAGAATATTCAAACTCAAACAAATCACTTTTTATATTTATTGCAAAATAATAAGCACCAGTCGAGGGAAAAAACTCGGCAGTACGGTAATGATCTGTCATCGATGTCGAATGTTTTATATGAAAGCCTTTCTCGCGCTTCGGAGTTGGTGCGTAATTTTAAAGAAATTTCTGTCGATCAAATTAATGTACGAAAGAAAACCTTTAGTCTTTTGGAATATATAAAAACTAGCCTAATTACATTAGAAGAATCGTTGCGCAGAAAAAATATCACCATTAATTTGCAGGGTGAGAATATTATGTTTTATCACGACCCTAGTCTGTTTTATCAATTAATTAACAACCTTGTTAGCAATACTGAAAAATATGCTTATTCCAATTCAGGTGGAGTGATTGATATTAATCTTAGTGAATCGCCAAAGGAAATTACTTTAATCTTTGCTGATTATGGTGCGGGTATTCCTGAAAAAAATCTTTCAAGAATATTTGATGCTTTTTTCACCACAGGAGGTGGCTCAAAAGGTCTAGGCTTAGGTTTGAATATTGTATATAGCATTGTTAGCCAAAAATTAAATGGCGAAATTACCTGCATTAGTAAAGAAGACGAAGGCACACGCTTTATTGTAAAAATACCAAAAGGAGTTGAATTATTATGAATGATAGTAGGGTTAATTGGCAGGTTCTGATTGTTGATGATGAAAAGTTAATTCACGATGTGCTGTCTATGAATATTAGAGATATGCTGTGCAATGATAGACCCGTTACTTTGATAAAGGCATACAGCGCCAATGAAGCGAAAAATATAATAGATAATAACCCTGATATTGCGGTGATTATCCTCGATGTGATGATGGAGCAGGATGATGCCGGACTAAATTTGGTTAAGTATATTCGCGAGGAATTAAAGAATATCGATATCCGTATTTTGTTGCATACAGGTCAGCCAGGTATTGCGCCTAAGAGAGAGGTTTCTGAGGATTATATGATTGATGCCTATCTTGATAAGAATATGTCTGACAATGATGATTGTTATGTTGCTGTAAAATTGGCACTTAAGTCTTATCAAGAAAATGTAAGTTTGAGGCAATCTGTCAAAAAAGATGATGTCACTTTGCTGGGTGAAATTGCCAGTATTTATAATAATTTATTGGATACCAATGATGATGTTAGCTGTGAGAGTTTATTAACCCGAGTGAACGAGATGGTTAACTTGGCACAGGAAATATTAGCCAGTTACTCATTAAACGATATTAAAAATGATTTATCTTTAGGTAGCACCAAAAAAGAACGTTTAAGCCATAAAGATTACTCAGCACTTATTCGACTTAACGATATCAAAATGATTTTGTCACATAGTGTTCCTGCGAAAAATAGCAGTGAGTCGAGCATTAACTTCAATATACTTCAACAATCTGCTGAGTTATTTTCTGAAATAAAAATACTTCCTGATAGTTATAGGCAGGCTCTTCAGAAAAATCTTCAAGGAGCCTGTTAAATTATGCCTAGACACAGGGAAAGTTTAGTCTGGAAAGTGGTGTGTATTTCGGGCGAGTTGTTTTCTAATGATATGACGAGACTGGTGCTTGAAAAAATGATTTTTTTGGGGAAAAAGATCGAGGTCTTTGATATTAAATCAATTGATGAAGCTAGAAAAATATTTAAAAAAACTAAAGATATTGCATTGCTTTTGATCGATATTGACCATGACAAGAGCGAAGGTTACAAGTTTATTTATGATATTAGAGATAAATACCATAATCATCGTGTCAAAGTCGTTCTGCGCACTGGTTATCCAGTCACTTTGCCCTGCAAGACTGAAATAGAAAACTACAATATTGATGGTTACATTCCTAAGGAAGTGATTACAGAGGCGCAGATTGAAATTACAGTGATGACAGCGCTTAGAGGCTATCATCAGGTAATAAGTGTGGAGAATGTTTTGTCTTCTTTAGCGGGCTCAATTGCACATGAAATGAGAACCCCGCTTTGGCAAGTGCATGGTAATTTGACTTTTTTATGTCAGAATTTTGCTGAACTAAAAAACAGTGCTTTAACTTACCTCAATGATTCCAATCAGGCAGTTAAAAATGGCTTGAGGATAATAGATCTGACTATGGCTGCTATTAATGAAAAACCAGTCAATAAACGTAGTTTTCAGCTTATCTCTGCTTTGGATATTTGTAATGAGGCGGTTTCAGATTATGCCTACAAAGATGCTGAGCTCAGGAGTAAGGTCTCTGTTATGGGTAGTGATTTTCAGATTTTGGTCGACCCAGTATTGGTTAAATATATTCTTTATAACCTAATTGGTAATGCTCTCTATTATGTGCAACATATGCCCAAAGCAGAGATTGTGATTTCTACATTTTTGGCTACTCGACAAATTCAAGTGCGCGATACGGGGCCGGGGATTGCGCCTGAAAACCTTTCTAAGTTATTTGATAGCTTTTATACCTCGGGCAAGTCCGGCGGCACGGGCTTGGGGTTGGCTTACTGTAAACGCACCATGCAGGCTTTGGATGGCGATATTTATTGTGAGTCTGAGTTAGGTGAGCACACGGCTTTTAGGCTGTCTTTTCCTGATTTGGTAGTTCCAAAACTGGCTTAGTTATTTGTTCTCAATAATCGGCGCCATTTTCTCTATCAAATCTGCTAGCTCGGGTTTATGTTGCCTAATCTCATCGGCACTTAATCCATGCAGTTCGTGCGGGAAAACAAGCCATTCGTTAGTTTCGTGGATGTAGTAATCGGGTTCGCTATCTGTTTTATTGTTTTTGGGTTTGAAGTAGGGGGTGGCCACGCGAATTTCTGGGGTGTTTTTCTTGCAGGCTCTGGTTAGGTCTTCGATAGCCTGTTCAATGGATAGGCCAGTGTCGTGAACATCATCAACGATTAATAATGAATCTTCGGATTCTAATTGGCGAATAATATAGCTGAGACCATGGACTTTGACCTTTTTACTGCGCTGGCCTATGCCGGTATAGGAGGAGGTGCGGATGGCGATATGATCTGATTCTACGCCTAGTACATCGAGAAATTCTTGTACAGCAATGCCAATCGGTGCGCCGCCACGCCATACGCCAACAATATAGTTGGGTCGGTAGCCGCTTTCGTAGACTTGCCACGCTAGTTTGAATGAGTCATCCAGTAGCTGTTGAGCTTTTATATAGTGCTTTTTCATGGGTTGCCTGTCCGCTGGGTTACGATTGGAAACTAATTGATGCTAGCATATTTAAAGATTAGCATTTGTATAACCTAGTTTCTCTGATCCAATTGGGTTAAAAAATCGGTACAATCGGCCATGGCTTTTGATTCTGAAACTTTTTTAAAATCGCTTACCCAGCGTCCGGGCATTTATCAAATGCTAGATGCCGAGGGTGCAGTGCTGTATGTGGGTAAAGCAAAAAAGCTAAGGAATCGGGTTAGTAGTTATTTTCGCAAGTCGGGTCTGACACTTAAAACCCAGGCTTTGGTGAAGCGCATTGTTGATATTGAGGTGACGGTTACTGAAACTGAAATTGAGGCGCTGATTCTTGAGCATAATTTAATTAAACAATATCGTCCGCCGTTTAATATCCTGATGCGCGATGATAAAAGCTACCCCTATATCTTTTTATCCGATCGCGATACCTGGCCGCGGTTGGCTTTTCATCGTGGTCCAAAAAAGGCCAAGGGCAGTTATTTTGGTCCTTTCCCTAGTGTGCAAGCGGTGCGCGATAGCATGGGGTTTTTGCAGAAGGTTTTTAAGGTTCGTCAGTGTGAGGATGTATTTTTTAAGAACCGTTCGCGGCCCTGTTTGCAGTATCAAATTAAGCGATGTACGGCGCCCTGTGTGGATTTGGTGAGCGCTAAGGACTATGCGCAGGATGTGGACAAAACCCGTCTATATTTAGATGGTAAAGCGGATAAGATTTTAAAGCATCTTGAAGTTGATATGGAAAACGCATCGGCTGAGCTTAATTTTGAGAAGGCAGCTGATCATCGTGATCAAATTTCTGCTCTGCGGCAGATCCAATCACAGCAGGTGATCGAGAAGGGTAAGGGTTTAATTGACGTGGTGGCTGCGGCGGTGATCGATGGTATGGTCTGCGTGCATATACTTTACATTAGGCAGGGGCGTATTTTGGGGAGTCGTAGTTATTATCCAAAATCACGCTTAGTGAATAGCCCTGATGAGCTCTTAGGTGATTTTTTACCGCTGCTATATTTAGAGGGTGGCTCGCGCCCAGATTTACCTAAAGAAATTGTGGTGAGTCACAAAATTACCGATGCGGAGGTTATTGCTGACGCCATCGCCCAACAGGTGGGGCGTGGTATTGAGATCCGTCATTCGGTGCGCGGTATTAGGTCTAAGTGGTTAGAGCTGGCTTTGCGGACGGCGGAGCAAAATTTATCGGCCAAATTAGCTTCTAAAAAGACTCAGCAACAGCGGTTTGAGTCCTTACGTGAAACCCTCGAGTTAGATGAAGCCCCCCAGCGCATGGAGTGCTTTGATATTAGCCATAGCAGTGGCGAGGCGACAGTGGCTAGTTGCGTGGTATTTGATAGCAATGGCCCTTTAAAGAGCGACTATCGCAAGTTTAATATCGAGGGAATTACTCAGGGCGATGATTATGCGGCCATGGCACAGGCCGTTCGCCGTCGCTATACGCGGTTACTTGATGGTGAGGCTAAGCTACCTGATATTCTGGTGATCGATGGCGGTAAGGGTCAGTTGGGTATGGTTAAGGATGTGCTGAATGAGCTAGGGGTAGTGGGGGTGATGTTGCTGGGTATTGCTAAAGGAACCACGCGCAAGCCGGGTTTGGAAACCTTAATTTTGGCGGACCAAAATAATCGGGTGATTGCCAAGCCACAAACCGCGGCTTTGCATCTGTTACAGCAGATTCGCGATGAGGCCCATCGGTTTGCAATTACCGGCCATAAACAAAGACGAGATAAAAAGCGCCGTACATCACCGCTTGAGGGTATTGCGGGAGTAGGGCCTAAGCGTCGCCGGGACCTTTTAAAACACTTTGGCGGTATTGGTGAGGTTAAAAAAGCCAGTGTGGCGGATTTGGCAAAAGTGCCTAATATTAGTAAAAAGGTGGCTGAAGCTATTTACAGTGCGCTCTACAATGAGTAAGTTAGTTGAATATAAATTTTTGACCCAAATTAAGAGAACCTTTTAACCATGTGGAACCTTCCCAATCAACTTACCTTGCTGCGCATCGGAATGATTCCTGTGTTTGTTATTCTTTATTACTTGCCTTGGGGTTGGAGCCATGTTGCCTCTGCGGCAATTTTTGGTCTGGCGGCGTTAACTGATTGGGTGGATGGTTATTTAGCGAGAAAGATGGGTCTTGAAACGCCCTTTGGTGCATTTTTAGACCCAGTGGCGGATAAGCTGATTGTTATTGTGGCTTTGATTATGCTGCTTCAGGCTAACGCCACTATTTTGTTTGCATTGCCAACGGTTGTGATTATTGGTCGTGAGGTGGTTATTTCCGCGTTGCGTGAATGGATGGCTGAAAGAGACCTTCGTGAAGAAGTGGCTGTTTCTATGATCGGCAAGGTAAAAACCTGGGTGCAGATGGCGGCTATTGTATTTTTGTTACTCGCCGGCAAAACCTTTGGTGCTTTCGCGATTATTGGTTATCTGGGGCTTTATACTTCTGCGGGCTTGGCGTTATGGTCCATGCTGGTCTATCTTAAGCAGGCGTGGCCTGAAATGCGCGGCGATAAAGATTCCGGGTCAGAACCTACTGGAGATTAGTAAACAGTCTGCCTTTTGAGTTGTTTTCATGGGTTTCTTTGATAATTGGCGAGGACTTATCAAAAAAGACGATTTTAACAGTTGATTTATTGTCGTCACGCCTTAGAATAGCGCACCTTGCTTTGACTACCTACCTGGTCGAAGCCTGTTCAAAAAAGTCCACATTTTTGTGGCGCTGTAGCAAAGTGGTAATGCAGTGGACTGCAACTCCGCCATCGTCGGTTCGATTCCGACCAGCGCCTCCAAAAGCCCGGGTGGCGAAATTGGTAGACGCAAGGGACTTAAAATCCCTCGGTGGCAACACCGTGCCGGTTCAAGTCCGGCCCCGGGCACCATTCAAAGCATTATAGTCCGCTATATTTTCATTAAAAAATAAGTATCTATTCAAAATTAAATAAAACTTTACACTCCTCCATTTCAACGCAATAAAAACCCCTCTTAACTTATAGGGGTGGTTTATATATACGATGAGCCTGACAATCAGAGTAAGGAAA
>JABBBH010000060.1 GCA_018607525.1 SAR92 clade bacterium | reverse complement strand
ACGCATGCCTTTTTTAGTATCTGCGGCAAGAGTGAATTGCGAGACCACCAGAAGGCCGCCACCAATATCATTTAGTGATAGATTCATTTTGCCGAGCTCATCATTAAAGATTCGGTAGTTTAAAATTTTTTTTAAAAGCTGATCGGCATTATCTTGGTCATCGTTTTTTTCGACTCCCAGTAAAAGTAAAATCCCCTGATCAATATTACCCTGCGGCCTATTTTCAATGGCAACTGATGCGGATGAAACGCGCTGAATAAGTCCGAGCATGAGAATATTCCTTATTGGGGCAAAGCTACTTGATTAGGTTGCCATAGAGTCAAAATCAACGCAATTTAAACGTTAATGATAAAGAAGGCGGTAGAGTATATTTTTAATATCGATGCTTGTTTCAATGGTTAAGCGCTAATCACTAGGTTTCGTCCCATTTGTTTTGCTTGATAGACACAGTTTTCAGCAGAGGATAAAAGGTTGTCTAAATCACTATTGCGAGCCATGGAGGTAACTCCCAAGCTTAGGGTTAACTCTATGTTGGCGCCGTTAGATTCCAGATTTGTTTCAGAGGCCTTTTTTCGTAGCCTCTCGGCTATTGTGGTAGCTATATCTTGAGCCACATTGGGTAGCAGCATAATTAATTGATTGCCGCTCCACCTTCCGGCTATGTCTTCCCTGCGAAGCTCTTGAGTAAGAAGCTGCCCCATTTTTGTTAATGCCAAGTCTCCAATTTTTCTACCATGATGGTCATTGATCGACTTGCAATGGTCTAGATCTGCCAAAATAATTGAAAAGTTGCGGTTTTCGGCGGTAAATCTTTGAGACCAGTACTCTAATTTTTCTTCGAGAAAATAACGGTTGGGAAGTTGAGTTAAAAAATCTTGAGTAGCGAGATTTTTGTCATCGGAATCATCTTGCCTAAGAAGAGCGAATCGAGTGTTTTCAATGGTCATGGATATGGATGTAAGCAGTCCATAGGAAAATAAGAAACGCATAATTAAAGTGCCGTCATAGGCTATTAATGCAGAATTTGAGAGGCCGCTAATCAGAATAATAATAGCTATAGAATAGAGCCCAGTAATGATCATTAGGCTTGAATAATGCCCCAGTAGCATAGCGAAGGCTGGCAAGGTCAGCACACACCATAGCGCTGAAATTTGATGATCAGATACAACTATTAAGAAGAGCATGCCGGCCGCTAGGCTACTAAGAAAAATATTGGCTGCTAATTTATAGCATTGGAAAATACAAAAAATGGTTAAGGCGCAGGATATTAAGCTCGTTACGACTATGTAGAAAATAACCTGTGTACTTTGCTCTTGGTAGCAAAAATAAATCGCACATGAGATCGCGATTAACTGATGAGCCACCAGGCAGAAAAGCAAAAAATAGCGTTGAGTTTTTTGTAAGCTGTCCATGCAGACTATCCCCAGCATTTATTATGCTTAGGATAGTCTACTCTTGGGCAGATTTTTGTTTTGTTAATGAATTACTTAGGAGCGCGCTTGCGTAGATTTTCGGTAAGTAATTTTTTGCGCAATCGAATACTGATTGGCGTCACTTCAACCAGCTCATCATCTTCAATAAATTCTAGTGCTTGCTCAAGGGTATGCTTGATCGGCGGCACCAGCGTTAGTGCTTCATCGGTACCGGATGCACGAACATTGGTCAGCTGCTTGCCTTTAATGGGGTTGACCACAAGATCGTTACCACGACTGTGAATGCCAACAATCTGACCTTCATAAACGTCAATCGCATGGCCTAGGAATAAACGACCACGGGCTTGAATGTTAAATAGCGCGAAAGCGGCCGTCTTGCCTTTAACCATACTTACCAAAGCACCATTTTGACGGCTGTGGGTTTCACCCTCTTTTAATGGACCGTAATGATCAAAGACGCTAGTCATGATGCCTGAGCCAGAGGTCAGGGTTAGAAAGGCACCACGGAAGCCAATCAGTCCGCGAGATGGGATCATGAATTCAAGACGCACACGTCCTTTTCCATCGGGCTCCATATTGGTCATTTCACCTTTACGAATACCCAACTCTTCCATAACCGAACCCTGATGCTGCTCTTCCACATCAATAACAACCTGCTCATAGGGCTCTTGAACACTGCCGTCAACAATTTTGGTCACTACCTCTGGACGAGAAACACCCATCTCAAAACCTTCGCGGCGCATAGTCTCAATAAGCACTGAGAGGTGAAGCTCGCCACGACCTGAAACAATAAATTTATCCGGAGAGTCGCCCTGCTTTACACGCAGTGCCACGTTGTGAATCAACTCTTGATCAAGACGATCTTTAATATTTCTGGTAGTTACATACTTGCCTTCTAGGCCAGCAAAAGGTGAGTTGTTAACAATAAAGGTCATGCTTACTGTGGGCTCATCAACGCTGAGTGCTGGCAGAGCTTCAATAGTTTCTGGATCGCACAGCGTGTCGGAGATACCAAGTCCGTCGATACCATTAATACAAACGATATCGCCAGCTTCAGCTAATTCTGTTTCTACCTGCTCAAGACCTAGATAGCCCTTCACATTTAAAACCTTTCCTTTACGCTCACTTCCGTCTGCGGCTTTTACCACTACCTGCTGGCCTGGTTTTAACTTGCCTCGGGTGATTCGGCCAACACCAATAACACCAACATAGCTGTCATAGGCTAGCGCTGAAATCTGCATTTGGAATGCACCGTTAATATCAACTTTAGGGGATGGCACATCTGCAACGATCATTTCGTAGAGAGGTGTCATGTCTTCCGCCATGTTATCAACATCAGTTCCAGCAATACCGTTCAAAGCTGAGGCATAAATAACGGGGAAGTCCAACTGTTCATCGGTAGCGCCAAGGCTGTCAAATAGATCAAAAACCTGATCCATTACCCAGTCTGGGCGAGCACCAGGGCGATCTACCTTGTTAATAACAACAATAGGGCGAAGACCCTGTTCAAACGCCTTAGAGGTAACAAATCGTGTTTGTGGCATAGGGCCATCAACCGCATCAACCAGAAGCAGTACCGAGTCGACCATGGATAGAACACGCTCTACCTCTCCACCGAAATCGGCGTGTCCTGGGGTGTCTACGATATTGATGCGATAGTCATTCCATTTGATCGCAGTGTTCTTAGCGAGAATAGTAATACCGCGTTCTTTTTCCTGATCATTTGAATCCATCAGTCTCTCAGAACCAACATCTTTGCGGTCGAGAGTCCCTGATTGGCTCAAAAGTTTGTCCACGAGCGTTGTTTTACCGTGGTCTACGTGGGCGATAATGGCAATATTACGTAAATTTTCAATAGACATGGAGATACCTGATGTTGGCCGTAAGGTGCGAAAAAGTCGCGATTATACGAGAATTTCAGGGAACTGCTATATAAAGTTTTCAAATCGGGGTCAAATAAGGCGGGTTTTGGGGTAATTACACTAGATTGCTAGAATTCTTGTAACAAATTATTAGCCTTACCAGCGAATAACCCCATATCTTGAATATAGATGAGATATTTAACTAAGTTATGCTTTATACTGGGGCGGTTTCGGCTTAATCGGTAATAAATCACCGTATAAGCACTTATTTGGTGCGATATCAGGTATATTGCACCAAATTAAAGCAATATTTTGTTGTTTAATGTCAAAACTCCTGCTTGAAATTGTATAAATACTTAGCGGGAAGCCTTAGCGCTGAATCTTTAGATGGATTTGCGGTATTCGTACTATTGGCACAGAAATTGCTTTGTTTAAATCACATTTATTTGTTTATTGTTGTTTGTCATTCGGGCGGTAAGGCTTCGGATTTCAAATGAAGTTTAGTTACACAAGATCCATAGTGGAGGAAAAAATGTCCGAGAAGACTTTAAATCTTATTAAAGAAAGTGAAGCCCGTTGGGTTGATCTTCGTTTCACCGATACAAAAGGTAAAGAGCAACATGTTTCTATACCTGTTTCTGAAGTAAATGATGAATTTTTCGTTGAAGGTAAAATGTTTGACGGTTCATCGATTGCTGGCTGGAAGGGTATTAACGAATCAGACATGATTCTTATGCCTGATGACAGTACAGCTGTTCTAGATCCTTTCACTGATGAGACGACTATTATCATCCGTTGTGGAATTGTTGAGCCTACTACTATGCAAGGGTATGACCGCGATCCCCGCTCGATTGCAGAGCGTGCAGAGCAGTATCTGCAAACAACCGGTCTTGGTGATACAGCATTCTTTGGTCCAGAGCCTGAATTCTTCATTTTTGATGATGTTAAGTGGGGCGCTGATATGAGTGGTGCTTTCTACAAAATTTCATCTGAAGAAGCTGCTTGGTCATCTTCAGCTGAATTCCCTGATGGCAATATGGGTCACCGTCCTGGCGTTAAAGGCGGTTATTTCCCCGTACCACCAGTTGATAGCCTGCATGATATGCGTGCTGCTATGTGTGGTGCTATGGAGCAAATGGGCCTAGACATTGAAGTACATCACCATGAAGTGGGTACAGCGGGTCAATGTGAAATTGGTGTTCGTTTTAACACCCTAGTAAAGAAAGCTGACGAAGTTCAGATCTTTAAATACTGTGTTCACAATGTAGCTCATGCCTATGGCAAGACTGCTACCTTTATGCCTAAGCCATTAGTAGGCGATAACGGTTCAGGTATGCATTGTCACCAATCTTTCTGGAAAGATGGCGAAAATCAGTTTGCTGGCGACAGCTATGCCGGTTTAAGTGAAACTGCACTTTATTATATTGGCGGTATCATTAAGCACGCAAAAGCGATTAATGCATTTGCCAACGCTTCAACAAACTCTTACAAGCGTTTGATCCCAGGCTTTGAAGCACCAGTAATGTTGGCTTACTCAGCTCGCAACCGTTCAGCATCTATTCGCATCCCTTACGTGCCAAGCCCTAAAGGCAAGCGTATCGAAGCAAGATTCGGTGATCCAACAGCTAACCCATACCTCATGTTTGCATCAATGCTTATGGCGGGTATCGACGGTGTTAAGAATAAGCTTCACCCAGGTGATGCGGCGGATAAAGATCTTTATGATCTTCCTGCTGAAGAAGCTGCAGCAATTCCTCAGGTTGCAGGCAGCCTAAGAGAAGCGCTTGAATCATTAGATGGAGATCGTGAATTCCTGACTTCAGGTGGCGTATTCACTAATGACATGATTGATGCTTACATCGAACTTAAAATGGAAGAGGTTTATGCCGTAGAGCATACAACTCACCCAGTTGAGTTTGATATGTACTACAGCGTTTAATGATGTATTAGCAGTGTGTAAGCACTGCTGGAAAAACCCGACGTTAATAGCGTCGGGTTTTTTTTGTCTTGACCAAAGCTGATGCAGGGGCATGGGTAGGCATGGTCTGAGAATAAAATTAGAAGTAAGATAATAGATTTACGCACCATTATAGTGCATAGTGCTGATGTTCCTTTTCTTATGTCATGGTCTATTAGCTGCTGTGAAGATGAATCACCCAGCCGGCAAAGGTTTGTTCACTGGTTCAAATAATTGGCGCGCAAATTGCAAGCTCATTAAAGTTAAGTTAACTGTTAGGAGTAACATGCAGGTGGGTTCAACTCAGTTATACAGATTTCTAATCGATAATCTCAATTCAGCGCTTTTGCTATTGAATGATGATTTGACGGTGGAATATTTGAATCCAGCCTTTGAGGCCTTACTTAAAGTTAGTAGTTCTAGGTTAAATGGCTGTCCTGCCAGTGCGATATTTAGAGACGGTAGTAATGTGATGCAAAGCATTGAGAGCTCTTTGGCTACTGGGAGACCTTTCACGCGGCGGCATGAGTTTTTGGACTGCTATTCAACTGAGCCAATTAAGGTTGATTATTCGGTTATTCCCGTAGAGCTCGGCTCTGAGAAAAAATTGTTAATGGAATTGCAGCCCATTGATCGTTTTTTAAAGATTAACCGCGAAGAGGCGATGCTATCGGTTCAGGACACGTCAAAAACTTTGATTCGTGGCTTGGCCCATGAAATTAAAAACCCCTTAGGCGGTATTCGTGGTGCAGCACAGTTGTTAGATAACGAGATAGCGGAACAAAGCCTTGAGGGAGAAACTAGAGAGCTTTGCCAAATTATCATGACCGAGACCGATCGGCTAAGAAATCTCGTTGATCGTCTACTAGGGCCTAATCAGGTACCCACTTATGCGCAGATTAGTATTCACGAAGTCACCGAACGTGTGGTAGCCGTTTTGCAGGCTGAACTGCAGGGTCAAATTGAAATTGTGCGTGATTATGACCCCAGTATTCCCTCTCTTGAGGGAGACTTCGAGCAATTGATTCAAGCGGTACTTAATGTGGCGCGCAACGCTATGCAGGCTTTGCTAGATGCCAAGCAAGACGCGCCAAAAATAATATTTAGGACTCGGGTTAGTCGAAGTTTCACTATTGCTGGCGAGCGCCACAAAATGATCTGTAAAGTAGAGATTATTGACAATGGTCCCGGCGTTTCTGAAGAGATTAAAGAGCAAATTTTCTTCCCAATGATCAGTGGGCGAAAGCAGGGCTCTGGTCTTGGTCTTACCATTGCGCAAAATGCCATCAATGGGCACCAAGGAATCATAGAATGTGACTCGAAACCAGGTAACACCTGTTTCTCAATCTATCTACCAATAAAGGTAAAGTAAGAAAATGACATCAGAAATTTGGATAGCAGAGGATGACCGATCACTGCGTTGGGTAATGGAAAAGGCTATTCGTCGAGAAGAAATGCAGGTGCGTAGCTTTGAAAATGGCGAGGACTTACTTGAGGCGCTCAACGACTCAAAACCAGAGATTATAATCTCGGATATTCGCATGCCTGGAATGGACGGATTGGAATTATTGCAGCGCATTCATGCTGAGCATCAAAATTTGCCGATTATCATTACAACAGCGCATTCCGATCTTGATAGTGCGGTAGCAGCCTATCAAAGCGGCGCCTTTGAATACCTGCCTAAGCCCTTTGATTTGGAAGAATTGATTGATGTGGCAAGACGGGGTATCAGCTTTGCTAAAGAGCAAAAAACTTCTGCCGCTGTCGCCCTGTCGCCCCAGAGTGAAATTATTGGCGAAGCGCCGGCAATGCAAGAGGTTTTCCGTGCTATTGGCAGGCTGTCTAATTCGAATATTACAGTACTGATTAACGGTGAGTCGGGTACGGGTAAAGAATTGGTTGCTCAGGCGTTGCACAAGCATAGCCCGCGAAAAAATAACAAATTTATAGCCCTAAATATGGCGGCTATTCCCCATGATCTTATTGAGTCTGAATTATTTGGGCATGAAAAAGGTGCTTTTACGGGCGCTGCTCAAAAAAGAGAAGGCCGGTTTGAACAGGCGAATGGCGGCACTCTTTTCTTAGACGAGATAGGTGATATGCCGTCGGAGGCTCAGACGCGCTTGCTCAGGGTCTTGGCCGATGGAGAGTTCTATCGTGTCGGCGGGCATACCGCAGTTAAAGTCGATGTGCGAATTATTGCAGCCACCCACCAAGATTTGGAAACACTGGTCACTGAAAATCGTTTTCGTGAAGATCTGTACCATCGATTAAATGTTATTAGGGTTCATTTGCCGCGTCTTGCTGACAGGCGAGAGGATATTCCTGAGCTTATGCAGCATTTCTTCCACAGTGCGGCCAAAGAGCTTGAAATGGAGCCTAAGGCCCTTTCACCCGAGGCTGAGGAGTTTTTATATAGCCTTCCATGGCCTGGGAATGTCAGGCAACTGGAGAATATTTGTCGCTGGTTAACGGTTATGGCTGCGGGCCGCGAGGTTCTGTTGTCTGATTTGCCGCCAGAATTACGTGCGGAGCACGCAGGTAAAGATGCCATGGTGGTCGGAGACTGGCAAGACATGCTTCGAAAATGGGCTGACAAGGCATTAAATTCAGGAAGTAAAGATATTCTATCGACGGCGATACCGGATTTTGAGCAAACTATGATCGAGGCAGCGCTAGAATATACTGGCGGACGCAAGAAGGATGCCGCTCAATTGTTGGGTTGGGGGCGAAATACTCTGACCCGAAAATTGCAGGAATATAATTTAGGTAAATAAAATCGAGACATTAAAAAACCCGCCAAAAGGCGGGTTTTTTTGTATCTACTAAGCTATTAGTGCTTAGTATCGTCTTTATCTTTTGCATCAGCTTCAGCTTGCTGAACCGCATTGGCAAACAAAGCGTCAAAATTAATTGGCGGAAGAAGCAATGCTGGGAATGAGCCCTTAGTTACGACATTATCTAAGGTTTCACGCAGGTAAGGGAATAGAATACCTGGGCAGGTTGTATTTAAAACCTGAGGCATTTGCTCTTCAGTAAAGCCCTTAATGGTAAATAAACCGGCTTGTTCAGCTTCAACAACGTAAATTGTTTCTTCGCCGTCAGCCATAGTGATGGTCACTCGAAGAGCAACTTCAAAAACACCCTCATCAATTTTTTTGGTTTTGGTGTTTAGGTCTTGGTTGACCTTAGGCTTCCATTGTTTTTGAAACGCAGCAGCACCCTGTGGTGTTTCAAATGAAAGATCTTTTAAGTAGATGCGCTGAATTGAAAACTGTGCCTGCTCTGCTTCTTGTTTTTTTGCTGTTGATTTCTTAGCCATTGTAAAACCCTTAAAAAATTTACTGTTATTCGTATTATTAAACTCTGCAGTACTTTTTCACAGCTTAACTTTCAACGTTAAGCAGGTTATCTAAAGAACCACTAAGCGCTATTCTGTTTAAATCAGTGAAGCCCCCAATGTGTTGCTCACCAATCCAAATCTGTGGGACGGTAAACTGACCGCTTCGCTCGGCAATTTCTGCGCGAAGCTCCTGGTCGTTATCAACCGCGATATACTCGTATTCTACACCCTTACTACTCAATAGCTGTGTTGCCGCCACACAATAAGGGCAATAACGCGTACCGTAAACTATAACGTTCGACATTTCTATTAAATCACTCAATGGGTTATTTTTTTGCACCGCTTACCAAGGGTAAGTTGCCATGTTTCCATTGAGCAATGCCGCCCGCAAGTCTTCTGATGTCATAGCCTAGCTTGTTTAGAACGCCACCAGCGGCACCAGCATGCTGGCCCATTTGATCAGTAATCACAATCAGTGATTCCTTATGTTTTTCAAGCTCATTGGCTCGGCTTTCAAGGGTATTATGCGGGATATTAATAGATCCATGGATATGCCCCAGACTAAAATCTTTAGCCGATCGAACATCCAGTAAAATAGCCTTATCTTGATTCATTAACCCGACAAGTTGGCTAGATGAAATAGGAATCCCGTTGTTTTTGCGCATTAATGCAACTAAAAGGGTAAGAAGGGCAATGAGAATGGCAATTAAAAACCATTCTTGGCTAACAAAAATAAAAAAATTCACGAATAAGTTCTCTCAGGCAAAATAGCTATATCAGAAGTCTGATTTTAAAGTACAAGTATACAACGGTTTTAGTTGTGTTGGAACGAGTAGAATGCTGGGTTTGTTACCATTTAGCCCAAACCGGTTGGCAGCTTTCTGGAAGCTTTGCAACCATGCCTAGTGCCGCCCAGGGCTGACCGGGGGCATGAAAGTCTGAGCCGCAGGAGGCTAGAAGACTGTAGTCATTGCACAATTTAGCCATAGACTGCGTGGTATCAGCTTTTTGGGCGCCAGAAATAACTTCAATAGCCTCACCGCCAAAATCAATAAAGTCTTCAATGAGTCCGCATAGTTTTGTTCGGGTCATTTTATATTTGGTGGGGTGAGCTATAACCGCGATACCGCCAGCGCCGCGAATCCAAGAGATCACCGTTTCAAGATCTGCCCATTGTTGCTTGATATCGCCGGCTTTTCCTGCGCCTAAATAGCGCTTAAAGGCCTGCTGTATATTGTTAACAGCACCAATGTCCACTAAGTGTTGGGCAAAGTGTGGACGCCCCACCTGTTTGCCACCACAGAAACGTTTAGCGCCCTCAAGGCAGTTTTCAAAACCCAGATTATGCAATTTTTCGTCAATTAAGTTGGCGCGAATGCCTCTGGCTTTGGTTTGAAACTCGATTCCAGCCAATAGGTCTTTATTAGATAGGTCCATGTTAAGACCCACAATATGCACACCCATATTGCGCCAAGTGGTAGAAAACTCAATGCCAGAAATAAGCTTAAGGTCAGTGTCTAGCGAGCTAAGCTGATGATGACAGTCGATGTTGTCGTGATCAGTAATCGCCAAAACATCAATATTGCGCTCATGGGCGAGCGTAACAAGTTCTTCCGGCGATAAAGAGCCGTCAGAAAGATTGGTATGACAATGTAGATCAATGTTCATAACTCTATTATAACGCTCTCTTGTGTGGATGCCATGAATCTTTATAATCAAACCATGCAATTATCTAATGAAACCTCCTACCTTGTTGAGCCCATCACGGAGCTTCAGAGAGATCAGGTCATCAAGCTAACTTCGCGGTACCTTGAGCTAGCTAAGCAGTGTTTTAAAAAGCAGTTTGCTGAAATTGCGGTGGATTTTGACCTCAAGGGCAAGTGCGCCGGCATGTATCAACGAAATACTCAGGGAAGACGCATTCGCTACAACCCCTATTTAATGGCCAAATATTTCACACATAGCCTTGAGCAAACTGTGCCTCACGAGGTTGCCCATTATATTACTGACTGTTTATGGCCATTTCGCAGAGTTAAGCCCCATGGAAAGGAGTGGCGGTCGGTCATGGAGGCCTTTGGTGTAGAGCCCAAAGTCACTGGCAGCTTTGATTTAACAGGTATTCCTGTCAAGCAATATCAGAAATTCGCCTACAGCTGTAGCTGTAAAACCCATCAACTTTCAGCTATCAGGCACCGCAGGCAGTCTTCTGGGATGGCAGACTATTACTGCCGCGCCTGCAAGCAGCGATTAGAGTGGGTGGCTGACTAATGTCAGATGAAGATTCGAATTGGTTTGTTTATATGATTCGCGCCAGCGATGATTCTTT
>JABBBH010000013.1:16091-59537 GCA_018607525.1 SAR92 clade bacterium | reverse complement strand
CATGGTCCAATGATTGGCAGGGTTCAATTATGGCTTCAGCCAAACATTTTGGTGCAACTAGAATTATGATTCGCGCAGGTAAACCTATTAAAAGCAGTCGCTTTATTTTCGCAGAATCCAAGTGGGAACTGCTTAAAGAAGCCAACTGCCCAGTTGTTTTGGTGCGCGACGAAGCCAAACCACAGCGAAAAGTTGTGTTGGCGGCAGTTAACTTTCAGGCGTCGAGAATTAATCAGGAAATTTTAAATAAAAATATTTTGGAACGAGGCATGAAACTAGCCGAGAGTTATGATGCTGACTTTCATGTGGTCAATGCCTACATCGATTCTCTTCTTTATCCAGACCGTGGGCGACTTGCCAAGCACACAGGTCTAGAACAGAGTAAAACCCATGTCGTAAAAGGCTATACCGATGAGGTGATTTCTAAGGTATCTAAACAAATTGATGCCGATGTAGTCATCATCGGAACTTTGGGTCAAACCGGTCTAACTAAAACCCGACGCGGCAATACTGCCGAACGCGTAATCTCAGCATTGGATGTTGATGTGGTAGTGGTTAACTCAGAATACTAAATCTATGCACAAGGCGCGGGCTGTCGACTAAACACAGCCTGCGCTGATACTTACTGCTCAAACACGACAGTTTTATGACCATGGACAATCACTCTATTCTCAAGATGATTGCGCAGCGCTCTCGCCAAAACCAAGGTTTCAACATCACGCCCTAATCGAACCAAGTCATCTTCACTATGACTGTGACCCACTCGCACCACATCCTGATCAATAATCGGCCCTTCATCTAGGTCTTCAGTCACATAATGACTGGTTGCACCCACAAGCTTAACCCCGCGTTCGTAGGCTTTCGCATAGGGATTGGCACCAATAAATGAGGGCAAGAAGCTATGATGGATATTAATCATACTGCCTTTGTATTTGGCGCACATTTGCGGTGGAATAATTTGCATATAGCGGGCTAAAACCACGGTATCGGCGTTATAGGAATCAATTATAGTTTCCATTTCGGCAAAGGCAGGCGCCTTATCATTGCGATCTACAGGTACATATTTAAAGGGAATATTGTGCCATTCAACCATTGATCGCAAATTTTCGTGATTTGAAATCACACAGCTAATCTCGCAATCGAGCTCACCACTGTGCCAGCGATGAAGCAAGTCGGCCAAACAATGGGAAGCATGACTGGCCAAAAGGACTACTTTTTGCGGCTGTTTAGAATCGTAAATCGCCCAACGCATATCATAGCTCGCCGCTAGTTCTGAAAACTTTTCTCGAAACTCGTCCAAGCTAATGGATAAAGAACTGGCTTTTAATTCATTGCGCATAAAAAACCAATCACTGTCAGGATCGGCATGGTAATTTGATTCCAACAACCAACCATTATGATCAGCAATAAACTGGCTCACTGCCGCCACAATGCCCACCTTGTCCGGGCAATGAATAATTAGTCTGTAGGTGTGGTTATCAAGTTTATTCATAGTATTTATGCTCTAGGCAATGACCAAGTCCATGATTAATCGGTCTATCATTATTAATCGACCCATTATCCAACAACTGAACCACTACTGCAAAGCAATGAAAGTCATAGCGTTAAGGAATTAATCCCAGTAAAAGATAAAAAAACGAGAGACCTGTGAAAAAAATACGTAAAACCCCTAGAGACTTATGCAGAGACTTATGTGGAGGGGATTAGGTTAGTGATTACTTCGACTGTATCTCTTGAGGAAAATGGTGGGCCGTCCGCGACTCGAACGCGGGACCAATTGGTTAAAAGCCAACTGCTCTACCAACTGAGCTAACGGCCCTCAAAAGAGGTGCGTATAATACTCACCAGCAGGATAAATTCAAGCACTATTTTTATATCTTGTAGGATCTTTTAGCCCTGCGTCGATAAATCCCTGTTTTCTGAGTCTACAGCTATCACAAACACCACAGGCAGCACCCTCTTCATCAGCCTGATAACAGGAAACAGTGACAGTGTAATCAACCCCAATTTTTAGTCCTGCTTGAATAATCTGACCCTTGGTCATATCTATTAATGGGGCATGAACATTGAGTTTATTACCTTCCACACCAGCTTTGGTGGCCAGGTTTGCCATCTGCTCAAAGGCATTAATATAATCTGGGCGACAATCTGGATAACCCGAGTAATCCACCGCATTAACACCCACAAAAATATCATTGGCACCCAGCACCTCTGCCCAGCCCAATGCAATAGAAAGAAATACCGTATTTCTGGCGGGCACATAGGTCACTGGAATACCCGTTGTCTCGTACTCTGGCACGTCAATATTGGTATCGGTCAAAGCCGAACCGCCAATTGTCCCCAGATCTAAACTGACAACCTTGTGTGCCTCAACCTGCATTGCCTCTGACACTTTGGCTGCAGCAAACAGTTCTGATCTATGCCGCTGCCCATAGTCGAAGCTAAGGGTATAGCAATCAAAACCCTGCTGTTTAGCCATGGCTAGCACGGTAGAGGAATCAAGACCGCCTGAAACTAAAATAACTGCTTTTTTTGTCATTCCTAACGCCCTGGCTCATCGCCCCAAATAATTTTATGGGTCTGTAGCTGCATTCGAACATTGATCCTGTCCTCGAGGATCCAACCAGCCAACTCTTTGGGTAACAACTGCCCCTGACTTGGAGAGAAAAGGATATCGACACCTGTTTCACGGAGCCGTAGGTGGTCAATCTGCAAGCAACACCAGTCATAGTCTTGGCGATCACAGATAACAAATTTGACCTCATCCTGGGAATTTAGATAATTAACATTTTCATAGTGATTACGGCTCATCTCGCCGGATGCTGGAGTTTTAAAATCAACAATTTTTACCACTCGAGAATCCACTTCTTCGGTAGACAACGCACCACTGGTTTCTAATGACACCCGATAACCTTGATCACATAACTGCTTTAGCAATGGAATACATTGAGGCTGGGCTAATGGCTCGCCGCCAGTCACAGTGACAAACTTGGCTTGATGCTGGCTTACCGATGCAAAAATCTCATCAAAAGACATTTTTTGACCGCCCTCAAAAGCGTAGGCCGTATCACAGTAAACACAGCGCAACGGACAACCAGTTAAACGAACAAATACCGTGGGAAAACCCGTAGTGGATGTTTCACCTTGCAGAGAATGAAATATTTCGGTGATACGCAGAGAATCATTATTCATGAGGATACACTTAAATAGCTGTAGAGGTCTTTAAAGACCCTTAGCCTTTATATATGCCTTGGCTTTAGCGCCAGCACCACCATCAGTGCTTGCCGCCTGTTGAAGGAATACAAGGGCTTTATCCTTGTCACCTTGCTTAAAATATAGCTTACCTAGCTTGTAACGCGCATCCATAGCCTTGTTGTGGCTGGCATAGTTATCAACCACGGCATGAAAAGAATCCAACGCTAAATCTTGACTGCCCTGAAACTCATAGACCTCTCCTAACCAATAATGCGCGTTGGCCGAATAAGGGCTTTCAGGAAACTGAAGAATATGACGTTTAAAGGCTTCGATAGCACCCTCAAAATCTCTTTCTTTTAAAAGCAGACTGGCCGCTAAATAATCTGCCTCCATATTTTCTGCGGTTGCCAGAATAGCGGGTGCTTCCTCAACAGGTAATTGAGTATTCGGAGTTGCTTGCAATAATTTCTGACTATCGACTGTTTGTGAACTTTGCTGAGCGGTCAAGCCAGAATTTGGATTTGATTGACTCAGAGCAATCAAGCGGCGATCTAGATCTAGGTAATCATCCATTTGCAGCTGCTTGATTTGCTGAAGCTGATAGCTGAGTTCCTCAACTGTGCCACGCAGTGTTCTGACTTCGTCTTTTAAAACCTGAATCTGATAGAACTGTTCAGCGCGTTGGAGACTTTCCGCACTGGGTTTGGGTCGATCATTAGGGTTCGACGAGCTATTGAGGTCAACCACTGGTGAAAGCGGCTGGGCCATCAAGCTCGACGACAACAGTGCAGAGGACAAAGTCACTAAAATTGGCTTCATAGGTTTTTTAAACTCAGGCTAAAAGTAGGTAGCGGATAATCTCCGCCACCTATTATATAGCATTTTGTTGTGTCTACTTAAGCTCAACGCGACGATTGAGGCGCCATGCTTCGTCATCACTACCAAAGGCTGCTGCACGTTCTTCGCCGAAGCTAATCACTTCGATTCTGTCACCGGCAACACCTTGCAGAACCAAGAACTCTTTAGCTGCTGCCGCACGTCGCTCACCCAATGCAATATTGTACTCACGAGTACCACGCTCATCAGCATGACCTTCAAGTCTTACTGCGCGTGAATTTCCCTTAAGAATTGCTGCATGCTCAAGCAGTGCCCCACGAGATTCAGCGTTCAAAAGCGCCTTATCAAAGTCGAAATAAAAGACAGTTGCCAAATCACTAATCACTGGAACAATTTCAACATCCGCTGATCCAACCTGTGCAGTTTTAACTGCCGCGTTGTCAATCTCAGTGGTATCGTTATCGTAAACAGGTGCTGAACTACAGCCCGTTAAAATGGCAAGTGAAAGTAAAGATGCATATAGGTTTATGCGGGTTTTCATGATTGTTAACTCCTTTGAGTAACGCTATAGGTTAAAAAATTGTTTTTTATCGCAAGTAAGGGGACCAAGCCGGCTCTCTTACATCACCTCGTTTAGCTGGGAGGTTATATTTTACACCAGCATCAATAGAAACCGCAGCAAGTATACCTTTATTATCATACTTTGTTGCGTACATTAGCATGGCCCCGTTGGGTGCTAGAGAGGGGGATTCATCTAACGTGGTTTCAGTTAATTCAAGTAATCGCCCGGTTTTAAGATCCAGTGCGGCGATATGGAACAGATCGGATGAGCGGTGAACCATCGCTACTGTCCGACCATCCGGGGCTATATTGGGTCGTGCATTGTAATTACCCTTAAAGGTCACTCGCTTTACCGTCTTGTCAGATAATTTAAGTTTATATATCTGTGGTGAACCACCGCGATCAGAGGTAAATAAAATATGTTTACCATCTGGCATCCAGGTGGGTTCGGTATCAATCGCAAAATGACGGGTTAAACGAACCAATTTATTGGTATTTAAATCAAGAGTATAAATCTCTGGGTTACCGTCTTTGGACAGCACAATAGCCAGTTTAGTTCCATCGGGCGACCAGGAGGGCGCTCCATTAAGCCCTTTAAAACTGGTTAGCTGTTGACGCTCTGCGGTCAATAAATTCTGTCTGAAGATAGCGGGTCGTCCTGTTTCAAAGGACACATAGGCCAACTCGTTTCCACTTGGCGCCCAGGTAGGCGACATAATAGGCTGTTTTGATTCAAGCATCAGGCTCTCTCTGGCACCATCAGCATCAGCAACCTGTAGCCTGTAGGTGAAATCATCGCCCTCACGTATCACCGACACATAGGCTAAACGGGTAGCAAAGGCACCCCTTATACCGGTGATTGCTTGATAGATTTTGTCACTCACTGCATGGGCCAGATCACGCATCTCCGATGCAGGAGAGCGCACCTTATGGGTGAATTGTATGCGTTGAGAATTAATGCTCAGCAAGCTGAATTCAAGTTCATAGCGCCGATCAGGCATAACCGAAAGCGAACCTACCACCAAATATTCTGCACCCAGTAACCGCCAATCTCTAAAGTAGACACCTGAAGATTGAGAAGGAAATGCCAACATATCTCTCTGGGGCGTCAGCCTAAACAGACCACTACGACGCAAATCAGCCGCCACAATGTCAGAGATATTTTCATTGATTTTAATACCATTGAGATTAAACGGCGATAAGGCAATCACAGTTGGCTGGTCATTGCCTTCCGTTACCTTTATCACCAACTCAGCAGAGGCACTGCTAGCAAAAAATGTTGCTAACATTAGAAAATAACACTGCCTAAAATATCTCACTTCACTGGTCTCCGCTGTGGCTGTTTAAAGCCGTAAATCTTCTGGATTAAATAACACTTTTACTGATCTAAAGTACTGCTCGAATATTCGTGGCTCCATTGACTGCAACTCCGAGAATGGCGCTGCCTTAAAGGCCGCCTGCTCTACTGAGCGATCAAATGCAACATCACCACTGGATTGCAAGATTTTTACACCCACTATTCGACCTGTAGGCACTAGTTTTAGTTCAATTAATGTTTGCATACCCAGTCTAGCACTTGGAGGTCGACTCCAACTTTGACTTAAGCGACCCTGTATTATCTGTATATAACTACTGGCAGACTGCTTTTCTTGCTCAGCGATTTCAGCTGCTTGCTCTTGACGCAATTTTTCATCTAATGCCGCCTGTTTTCGCGCACGCTCTTGCTCTAATTCGCGCTGCCTCTGTTCACGCTTTTGGCGGATTGCTTCTTGCTGGCGGAGCTTTTCAAGGCGCTTAGCTTCTCGCTCAGAAATACGCTGTTGCTCAAGACGCTTCTGAGCAGCTTTTTGCCTGTCCGCTTCGCGACGCTTTGCCGCTAGCTCTTTAGCCTTGGAATTGCTGGCCTTTTTCTTAGGCTTTTCCTTGGGCTTAAGCTGAATTAATTCAGCCTGAATAAACTTCGGCTGAACCACAATATCTTTACTTTCTGATGGCCAATCAATCAAAAATGCTGCCACCACCAATAGATGCAGCCCTATACTGCATATAACCGCGGTTATATAGCCCGAGCGCCAGCCAATCATTGTGATGCTGAGGGCTCTGTAACTAATCCAACCGAGGGTGCGCCGGCTATTTGAAGCTGACTCATCAGATCCACAACTGATCCATAATCAACCGCGGTATCTCCCCATACTAACACCGGTGTATTAGGTTTTTGGCGCAGTACTTTTGCAACTCTATCTTTAATAAATGATAGGCTATTGGCGATATTAGTACCGTTTTCATCAATCCAATAGGTACCATCAGACTTGATGGAAATAATTAACGGATCCTGCTTTTGATTGTCTAGAGGTGCTGAATTTGCCGCTGGCAATTCAACTTTCACGCCCTGCATCAACAGTGGCGCGGTAATCATAAATACAACCAACAAAACCAGCATGACATCAATGTAAGGAACCACATTGATTTCGGCGACTAGCTTGCGTTTTGTTCGTTTATTTTTCACTCTAGGGATTCTCTCGATTTGCCTTATTTAGAATGAACCTGACGATGTAAAATACTTGAAAACTCTTCAGCAAATGTTTCATAACTTGCATTCATGGTTTCAACTTGCGCCGCATATCGGTTGTAAGCAAGTACCGCTGGAATGGCGGCAAACAGTCCCATAGCAGTTGCAATTAACGCTTCTGATATCCCAGGAGCCACAGTAGCCAGTGTTGCCTGCTGAACCATAGCCAACCCTCTAAAGGAATTCATAATTCCCCATACCGTGCCAAATAGCCCTATGTAAGGACTGACTGAGGCTACGCTGGCAAGAAAAGGTAAATGTGTACTCAACGCTTCCTCTTCTCTTGAGAGTGCCACTCGCATAGCGCGGTCTGTTCCTTCCATAACCGCTTCTGGGTCTGCACTCTGGCCATCGGTCAAGCGCGTAAACTCTCTAAACCCGGCACGGAATACATTCTCTATACCCTGATTGCCACCATTTTCTTGAGCCTCTTGGGATAATTCATGGTAAAGATTATTTAGGTCGACGCCGGACCAGAAGGTATCTTCAAAATGCTTAAAACCATTCTCAGCATTGCGTAAGTATATGCCGCGCTGAACAATCATAATCCATGATATAACCGAAGCAATAAATAGCAGCAACATCACCAGTTGAACTAACACACTGGCATTGAGAATTAGCGATAATATTGATAGATTTTCTTCACTCACAATAGCGGCTCCAACCTTAATTATAGTTACTTAATGTGGCATATATTTCTTTTGGCATTGCCAATGGGCGTTTCGTTTCACTGTTTATACAGGCAACTTTGACCTTGCCTTCGACCAAAATACCCCCATCGCGAGAAACATTTTGATGCATTTCAAAACTTGCCTTTGATAGTTTGCTTAAACCTGCAGAAACATCGAGCAGGTCATCTAACACTGCTGGCTTTTGATAAACCAATTCAACACTGCGAACAACAAACTGTAGGCTATCAAACAGAGCCGGTTTGTTATAACCCAGGCTCCTTAAAAATTCTGTGCGCGCTCTTTCCATATATTTAAGATAGTTGGCATAGAACACAATACCACCGGCATCGGTATCCTCAACATAGACTCTGACCTGATGATTAAACACCGACGACATCTTATTCACTCAATCCATCGAGCTGTTCTTGCAGGCGCTTGGGGCTGGGTAGGCCAAAATGCTCATAAGCCATGCGGGTAGCGACACGACCTCTGGAGGTTCTCATTAAAAAACCCTGTTGAATTAAATAGGGTTCAAGAACATCTTCAATGGTTCCGCGCTCTTCGCTAATAGCCGCGGCAAGACTGTCTACTCCTGCTGGGCCACCATCAAATTTTTCCATCAGGGTCAGTAATAGTCTTCTATCTAAATGATCAAAGCCATTTTTATCTACATTCAGCATATTGAGTGCTGCATCAGCAACTTCAGAGGTCACCTTGCCATCCGCTTTTACCTCAGCATAGTCTCTGACTCGTCTAAGCAGGCGGTTGGCAATTCTTGGGGTACCTCTTGATCGGCAGGCAATTTCTTTTGCACCTGCGGCATCTATGGGCACATTGAGTATATCGCCGGCACGAGAAACGATCTTTGCTAGATCGTCGATCGAATAAAACTCTAGTCGCTGAACAATTCCGAACCTATCGCGCAGGGGCGAAGTCAACAGCCCCGCTCTTGTGGTGGCACCCACCAGAGTAAATGGCGGTAAATCCAGTTTGATTGAGCGCGCAGCCGGGCCCTCGCCGATCACAATATCAAGCTGATAATCTTCGAGTGCTGGATAGAGTATTTCTTCAACCACGGGGCTTAAGCGATGAATCTCATCGATAAATAACACATCGCCTTCTTCAAGGTTAGTAAGCAGTGCAGCTAGGTCGCCGGCTTTTTCTAACACCGGGCCAGAGGTGGTTTTAAGGTCAACTTCCATCTCGTTGGCAATAATATGGGCAAGGGTGGTTTTCCCTAGACCTGGAGGCCCAAAAACCAAACAGTGATCAAGTGGCTCATTGCGCTTGCGAGCTGCCTCAATAAAGATTTTCAACTGCTCTTTAACCACTGGCTGACCCACATAGTCAGCTAGCGTTATTGGCCGTAGGGCACGATCAAAACGCTCCTCAGTGGAGGTTGGGACTGCTGAAATAAGTCGATCGGGTTCAATCATTAGTCACTGCCTAAAGTATTAGTACAAGGATACAGGTCTGAGGGTAAATTTACACTAGTGAAATGACTAATAGGCACCCTATTTACACCATAGATTTTAATGCTGCACGGATCAATTGCTCAGCATTGGTAATATGATCACCGGCAACACGATTAACCATTTTTGCCGCATCCTGAGGTCGATATCCCAGCGCGATCAGAGCGCTTTCTGCCTCTAAACTAATATCTTCTGCCACGGGCTTTGAGGTATCAACAGAGATATCACCGACAATCTGGGTGATTTTATCGCGCATTTCAATCAATAGCCGCTCAGCAGTCTTTTTACCTACCCCTGGAATTTTCACCAGAGTGGCTACTTCGTCTTTTTGCACACAGCGCGCGAATTCTGCAACAGACATGCCCGACAATATGGCTAAGGCCATTTTCGGTCCCACACCATTCACTTTAATAAGCTGTCTAAATAATGTTCTTTCTTCTATTTGAGCGAAACCATATAGTTGCTGTGCATCTTCACGCACCACAAAATGAGTATGCAGGGTTACCACCTGTCCAACATCGGGTATATCAAAAAACGTATTTAATGGGACTAGCAATTCATAGCCCACGCCCTGTACATCTAGTAATAAATCCGGCGCTTGCTTGCTTAGAACCTGTCCCTTAAGTCGTCCGATCATAGTCGATCTACCCTTTTAAGTGTTTTATTAGTTTATTTTAGCCTACCGCGAGAATAGCCTTTTACGCCAGCCCCCGCCATGATGTTTTGCGTGCGCATACTATGCCCATGACAAATTGCCACCGCCAGCGCATCTGCGGCGTCTTCAGAGGGTTCACCTGGCAACTTAAGCAATGAGGTCACCATCATCTGCACCTGCTTCTTATCGGCAGCACCGGTGCCTACAACGGCTAACTTAATACTTCGAGGAGAATATTCTGAAACCGGCAATTGAGCATTTGTGCCCGACAAAATTGCCGCACCTCTCGCCTGACCCAGCTTAAGTGCCGAGCTGGGATTGCGAGCAACAAAGACATCCTCAATACCCATAACCTGAGGCTTATATTCTTCAATTAACTGACTGAGACCATCAAAAATAAGCTGTAACCTTTCGGGCAATGTGCCCTTTGGCATGCGAATAATCCCACTGGTCACGTAATTCATCTTGGCACCGGTCATATCAACAATCCCATAGCCGGTTCGCCGTGATCCTGGATCTATTCCTATAATTCTTATCATTTGCACTTTTATCAGTAGTTATTGCTTTAGTGTTGCAATCTACGCTGTTTGAGTCAACCACAAAAAAGCCCCCAGTGTGAGTGGAGGCTTTTTACTCAAAAGAGCGCTTAACCTAAGGTTAATCTTTCTTTGGAGCGGCTTTTGCCTTGGCTTTAGCTTTTGGCGCTGCCTTGGCTTTAGCTTTTGGAGCAGCCTTAGCTTTTGCTTTAGGTGCAGCTTTAGCTTTCGCCTTTGGAGCTGCCTTGGCCTTGGCCTTTGCTTTTGGCTTTGGTGCTTCCTCTGCAGGAGCCTCTTCAGCAGGCGCTTCTGCTACTGGTGCTTCCTCTGCAGGAGCCTCTTCGGTAGGTGCTTCTGCTACTGGTGCTTCCTCTGCAGGAGCCTCTTCGGCAGGTGCTTCAGCTACTGGTGCTTCCTCTGCAGGGGCCTCTTCAACAGGAGCCTCTACTACTGGCGCTTCTTCTACTGGCGCTGCAACCGCTTCTGGCTCAGGCTCTTGTGGAGCAGGCGCAGGCGGAACAAATGCCTTAATTAGTTTTTCTACTAATAAAATTTTAACTTTTTCATCAGCATTTACCCAATTTTTATCAGCACCCTTAACCGCATATCGGCCTGAGGATTTTTGATAAACTACGTAGTCTTTGGTTTTTTTAATAACTTTCATCTTTTGTTGCCCCTTTGTGATTACTCGTTTAAGTTTATTGTTATATTAAATTGCAGCTATGCAAGCTGCTCCATTATTTCACCGGAAATATCAGCATTGGTGTATACGTTTTGTACATCATCCAAATCTTCTAAGCTATCAATCATTGCTAATAATTTCTCAGCGGCATCCTTATCCAATGGCACGTCGATGTCTGCAATCATAGTAACCTCAGCATGCGCTGGAGTAAATCCAGCAGCAACTAGGGCGTCTTTAACCTGCAAAAAATCTTCAAATGATGTCTCAACATCCAACGACTCATCATCATGTGCCTTAATATCTTCAGCGCCTGACTCCAGCGCTACATCCATAAGCGCGTCTTCATCAACCTCTGGGCCATAGCTAATCTGGCCAATTCTGTTAAACAGATAGGCAACTGAACCGTCAGTTCCTAGATTACCGCCACGTTTTGCAAATGCATGACGAACCTCACCTACTGTTCTGTTGCGGTTGTCAGTCATACATTCAACTAAAACAGCAACGCCACCCGGCGCATAGCCTTCATAGGTGATTTCGTCATAATTCTCACCCTCACCTGCGCCAGCACCCCGTGCAATGGCCTTATCAATTGTGTCGCGCTTCATATTAGCGCCAAGGGCCTTATCCACCCCTGCTCTCAGCCGAGGATTGTCCTCAGGGTTTGGACCACCGGCTTTTGCCGCAACAACCAATTCACGAATTAACTTGGTAAATACTTTGCCACGCTTTGCATCCTGAGCTGCTTTGCGGTGCTTAATATTGGCCCATTTACTATGACCTGCCATATCCTATCTCCAAACTACTAGCTTTTAGCTAGCTTGATTCTCTTTATTTCTTAGCTTTATATTGAGATCTCGTAATTGCGCTGCCTCAACGGTGCCAGGCGCGTCTGTCATTAAACAGGCAGCTGACTGTGTTTTAGGGAAGGCAATCACGTCGCGAATCGAATCAGCGCCTACCATCAACATAATTAATCGATCTAAACCAAACGCCAGGCCACCATGAGGTGGGGCACCATATTGCAGAGCATCCAATAGGAAACCAAATTTCTCCTGCTGTTCAGCTTCGCCTATGCCCAATACATCAAATACCACTTCTTGCATTTTTTGATCATGGATACGAATAGATCCACCCCCTAACTCCACACCATTAAGCACCATATCATAGGCTTGCGATAAGGCCTCTGATGGGTTGTCTTTAAGTGCTTGAGCATCACATGAAGGGGCAGTGAACGGATGGTGTAATGGCGTGAGCGCACCGCTGTCGGTAGTTTCAAACATCGGGAAGTCGACAACCCACATTGGCGCCCAGTCACAGGTATAAAGATTGAGATCTTCACCAATCTTGCAGCGCAACGCACCTAAGGCTTCAGAAACCACATTTGATTGATCAGCGCCAAAGAATACGATATCACCATTTTCAGCACCCAAACGCTGCATAATATTCATGGTTACTTCATCGCCCAAGAACTTAATAATCGGCGACTGTAGGCCTTCAATACCAGTCTCTATGGCATTAACTTTGATCCATGCCAAGCCTTTGGCACCATAGATACTGACGAATTTCGTGTAATCATCAATCTTCTTACGCGAAATTTCTGAACCACCGGGGACTTTTAGCGCGGTGACACGACATGCAGGGTCATTGGCTGGCCCAGCGAATACTTTAAATTCGATATCTTTTAGAAGATCTTTAATCTCAACCAGTTCGAGTGGAATTCTAAGATCTGGTTTATCTGAACCAAAGCGATGCATTGCATCGGCATAGGTCATTCGCGGAAATTTATCAAAGGTAACGCCTTTATGCTCAGCAAATATGTTGCTAATCATGGTTTCAGTGACTGACATAATTTCCTCTTCATCAATAAAAGAGGCCTCAATATCAATCTGAGTAAATTCTGGCTGACGATCCGCTCTGAGATCTTCGTCTCTAAAACATTTGGCAATCTGATAGTAGCGATCAAACCCAGCAACCATAAGTAGCTGCTTAAACAGCTGAGGAGACTGAGGCATAGCGAAGAATTGCCCCGGATGAGTTCGCGATGGAATTAAATAATCGCGCGCACCCTCTGGAGTCGCTCGAGTCATAATCGGTGTTTCAATATCCAAGAAACCTAATTCATCGAGGTAGTTGCGAATCGAATTGGTGATTTTTGAACGAAAACGCAGACTGTTTTGCATTTCGGTTCGGCGCAAATCCATGTAGCGGTATTTAAGACGAACATCTTCACCAACAGTAATGTGCTCATCCATTTGGAATGGCGGTGTAGTGGCACTATTAAGAATTTCTAACTGCGTACCATAGACCTCAATTTCACCGGTAGCCATGTTTGCATTTACTGTAGCATCACTACGCGCTCTAACTTTGCCGGTCACTTGCAGAACATATTCCGAGCGAACACGATCAGCTTGCTCAAAGAAATCCCCTGCATCTGGATCAAACACTACCTGAACGATTCCCTCACGATCTCGCAAGTCCAAGAAAATGACTCCACCATGATCGCGACGGCGATCTACCCATCCGTAGAGGGTAACCTCTTGATCAAGATTTGCCGTGGTGACCAGGCCGCAGTAGGTTGTTCTTTGCATTAGTTTTTAATCCTTTTAATAATGTACTACTTTGCTTTTACTATAACTGGTTAACAACTCTAGCTATCGCTATTTGAGTCGCTGCTTAAATTCTTCTTTTTTGAACCCTTAAAATCGGTTTCATACCATCCGCTACCACTGAGTCTAAACCCTGATGCGGAAATTATTTTTTTTAACGTTGGCTGCTGGCAAGATGAGCATTCTGTGAGTTGCTCATCACTTATTTTTTGCAAAGCCTCCTGCTTGTGCCCGCAGGCTTCGCAGTGATATTCATATATAGGCATATTTCTGACCTTTGCTTTGCCCCATTCCCATAAATAAAACCACGTATTATACATCAGCACAGCGCTATGGCGAGCATCACAGAGACATGGTTTCAACTAAATGATTAGCCTAATTACAGAATCCGCCAATTTGATCCCAGAAAAAACACTTTTTTTATACTTAACCCAAGGTTTGTTACCTGAATCCTCGATTTTTCAACCGCTGACGAAGATTCTCACAGCGGGCACTGAGCATATCGGGATCATAGGCATCAGGGCTCGCCGCACCCCATATTGGATTGGGCCAGGCGGGATCAGAATGGTAGCGTGCAATATGATGAATATGTAGCTGAGGCACCATATTACCCAAGGCGGCAATATTGAGTTTATCGGGCGCAAAAAGCTCGGTCATGGTCTGAGACAGAACACAGGATTCATCTAGTAACAACTGCCGGTCGGTCGCATTTAGCTGATGAATCTCTGTTATACCCTCGCGCTTTGGCACCAAAATCAACCAGGGGTAATTTGCATCCCTACTTATTAGCAATAAGCACAATTCAAACTGGCCCACCAATAGGCAGTCTTGATCCAACCGTTCATGCAATTTAAACATTGTTAAAAATGCCTCATTATTAGTTCTTAGGTCTGTACCCCGACAGCGCATCACCGTAGAATAACCCACTGAATATTTAATTCCATAAAAGTGTAAAAAAATTATGCGCGCTAGCCAGTATTTGATTGCCACACAAAAAGAATCTCCTGCAGATGCAGAAGTTATCAGCCATCAACTGATGTTGCGTGCGGGCATGATCCGCAAGGTTGCCTCTGGTCTGTATTCTTGGTTACCTCTTGGCTTGCGAGTTTTTCGCAAAGTTGAAAATATTGTGCGCCAAGAAATGGATAAAGCTGGCGCTATGGAACTGTTAATGCCGGTTGTTCAGCCCGCCGATCTTTGGGAAGAATCTGGACGCTGGGGACAATTTGGTCCTGAGCTCCTAAGAATTCGCGATAGACATGATCGTGAATTTTGTCTGGGGCCCACCCATGAGGAAGTTATTACTCATTTAGTGCGCAATGAAATTAGCAGCTACAAGCAGCTACCCGCTAATTTCTATCAAATACAAACTAAGTTCCGCGATGAGCGCCGTCCACGCTTTGGGGTCATGCGTACCCGCGAGTTTTGCATGAAAGATGCCTATTCTTTTCATAGTAGTAGTGAATCATTGCAAGAAACCTATGACCTGATGTATCAAACCTACAGTAATATCTTTGAGCGCACCGGCTTGGTATTTCGTGCCGTGTTAGCTGACACGGGTAGCATTGGCGGTAGTCATTCCCATGAATTCCATGTTTTAGCCGATTCTGGTGAAGACGCTATCGTATTCTCTACTGAAAGTGAATTTGCCGCCAATATTGAAAAAGCTGAAGCATTGCCATCAGGCCAATCAGATAACCAAGGCAGTCAACAGAAGCAGGAAGTAGCAACGCCCAACAGTCGCAGTATTGGGGAGGTTTGTGCGCAACTATCAGTTGACCCGTCGAAAACCGTCAAAACGCTTATTATTAGTGTCGAGAATGAAGAGAGCGAAGAGGGTGAAGAGAATAAGAAAACACTCTATGCGCTGGTTGTGCGCGGTGACCATGAGCTAAATGAGGTTAAGGCGCAAAAAATTCTGGGTGTGGATACAGAATTAACCTTTGCCAGCGAGCAACAAATTAAAGATCAACTTAACTGCCCAGTAGGTTCATTAGGTCCCGTAGGCTTAGGCATTCCTCTGGTTGTTGATCATAGTGCGGCGGCTTTAACTGACTTTGTTTGTGGTGCCAATCGTGAGGGCTTCCATCTAACCGGCGTGAACTGGCAATCAGACTGCAGCATTGAAACTCAAGCAGATATCCGCAATGTGGTGGCCGGCGACCCTAGCCCTGACGGCAAAGGTGTTTTAGAAATCAAACGCGGCATTGAAGTGGGTCATATCTTCCAGCTGGGCACCAAATACAGTGAGGCAATGAAAGCCACTATCCTGAATGAACAGGGTAAAGAGCAGGCAATGACTATGGGCTGTTATGGTATTGGCGTTAGCCGAATTGTAGCCGCTGCGATTGAACAGAATCATGATGACAATGGCATTATCTGGCCTGCCGCTATAGCGCCTTTTCAGATTGCCTTAGTACCTATTAATATGCATAAATCAGATAAGGTTAAACAAACCTGTGAGTCCTTGTACTCGGAGCTAACAGAAGCCGGCTTTGATGTGTTATTTATGGATGAGCAAAAAGCGCGACTGGGCTCTATGCTGGCAGATATTGAACTGATAGGTATCCCCCATCGTTTGGTGATTGGCGAACGCGGTCTTGATGAGGGAAAGATCGAGTATCGGGACCGAACTGAAAGCGATAATCAACATATTGATGCCGAAAATTTAATGGCATTTATTACTGAAAAATTAGGCGACTAAATCCTCAAAATTGGGCATAACTACCATGGATCTATTACTGAATTGTGATCTTGGAGAGGCCGTAGGTGGTGATCAATTAGCCACTGAAGCTCAGGTGATGCCCTATATCGACCAAGCCAATATTGCCTGCGGATTTCATGCAGGTAATCCACAGACAATGGATCAGACATTAGTGCTGGCCAAACAGCATCAGGTGGCGGTAGGCGCCCACCCCAGTTATCCCGATAAATTTAATTTTGGTCGTCAATCAATGTCCATGACATCTACTGATTTGATTGCCTGCTTAAACTATCAAATAGCCAGTTTAGAAAAAAATGCCAGGCAGTATGCTATAGATCTGGACTACGTTAAACCTCATGGCGCGCTGTATAACGACATGATGATTAATGGCCATTTAAGAAGTGCCGTTATGGCCTCTGTTGCCGATTCGTCTTGCTCGAACCTAATGCTACAGGCAACCGTTGATCAAGAAACCCATCGCCAAGAAGCTGAGATGTTTGGCATTCAATTGATATTTGAAGTGTTTGCCGACCGCGCTTACCAAGACTGTGGCGCTCTGGTACCCCGCAACCAACCGGGGGCTATTTTAGATAAAGAAAAAATGCTCGCTCAGGTATCGCAACTGAGTCATCAGGGGTCACTGACAACCATCAGTGGTAACTCACTAAAACTCGATGCTGACAGTCTTTGCGTTCATGGCGACAATCCACAGGCAGTTTCTGAAATCAGCCAAATACGCGCTATTATTAAAGCATGAGTATTGGGTATCCCAAGGTTGTTGTTGCCAGCGAAAATAGCACTATAGTCTATTTTTCAGAGCGACCCTGCCGTAAAACATCAGACCAAATTGACTATACAGCCAACGCATTGAGAGTTAAATTGGGCGAGGATTTGATTGATCTTATCCCCTCCTATCATTCACTTTTGGTTATCTATAACCCTCTAAGTATTGGCTTTCAGAAAATTGAACAAGAAATTCGCGACACAATTGGCCGATGGAAAGCCAGCAATCAGCCTCAACAGAGTCGAATAGTCGAACTTCCGGTTTATTACAGCCCTGAATCAGGTCCTGACTTACAACGAATAGCCGATCATTCTGGCCTCAGTATTGATCAGGTCATTGAACTTCATCAGCAAACTGAATACACAGTCTATGCCATGGGTTTTGCTCCGGGGTTTGCCTACTTAGGAGAGGTAGACGAACGTATTGCTATGCCGAGACTAGCTACCCCGCGACACAATGTACCCCAGGGTGCTGTAGCCATTGCTGATCGCCAAACAGCCATTTATCCGTCTCAGTCCCCAGGCGGCTGGAATCTAGTGGGTCTTTGCCCGTTAGGTTTATTTAATGCCGATAAACGGCCCCACAGTCCCATGCAAGTGGGTGATAAGTTGCGTTTCAAAAGTATTGATCGCGATGAATTTATTCAACTAGGTGGGTCTGATAAAAAGCTAACCGGTGAAATCACATGAAGGGTTTTAAAGTGATTAACCCAGGAATGCACAGCCTGCTCCAAGATAAGGGCCGAACGGGTTATCACAGTCTAGGCATCACCTCAGGCGGCGCCTTTGATCAATATTCCTTTGGTTGGGCAAACCGACTATGCCATAACCTCGATAATGCAGGCTGTATCGAAATATTAGTCGGCGGCCTTATTTTAGAAGCACAGGTGACCACCCAAATCGCTATCACTGGCGCTGACGTGCCGATTAAAATCAATGATTCGACCGTTGAAAACTGGTGTACCCATAATATTCAAGCGGGCGATAAAATCGCCTTTGGTTATGCCACCGCGGGCTGTCGAGCCTACCTAGCCGTTGCTGGCGGCATTCAGGCACCGTTAATATTCAATAGCCTCTCAACGGTAGTAAGAGAAAGTCTTGGCGGCTTAACTAAATTAGGTACGCCCCTTGAAAAAGGTGATGTTCTTTCCTGCTCATCGAACTCACACTGCACAGAGCGCTCAGTTCCCGCGAAGTACCACTGTGAGTTTGATACTGATACAGCTGAAATTCGTATGGTTACTGGCTACCAATACGAGCAGTTTAGCCAGCAGCAAACAAGCCAATTCTTTGCTACGGACTATGTTATCTCGCCAAATAGTGATCGCATGGGTTACCGCCTTGAGGGTCCTGCGATAGAGGTTCCCGGCTGTGAAATGCTATCCGAGGGCATTAGTCTTGGTGCGGTGCAACTTCCCGCTAATGGTATGCCGATCATTTTGTTGTGCGACCGTCAGACTATTGGTGGCTACCCAAAGCTTGGCTCAGTATTTTCACAGGATATCGCTAAACTGGCGCAGATGATGCCGGGTAAGAAACTACGTTTTAAGCCGTTCAGTATCGAGCAGGCTCAACGCGTATTACAAGAAAGTACGTCTAAGTAGTGATTTAGCTTTGCTTAAGGGGCAACTCACTGATAACATTTTAGCTATACATTAAGAGTAGATGAATGAATATTGCATACCTCAATGGCAAATACTTGCCAATTGAACAGGCTAAAATTTCACCCTTAGATCGGGGGTTTTTGTTTGGCGACGGCGTGTATGAGGTAGTTCCCTCTTACAGCGGTAAGCTTGTGGGCTTTAAACCCCATCTGCAACGAATGAATCAAGGTCTTGAAGCCATTGGCATTAAAACTGGTTGGTCTGAAAAACAGTGGCTAGACCTCTGTTTAAAGCTGATCCAAGACAATGGTGCAGGCAATATAGGCATCTATATACAAATTAGTCGCGGCACTTACGAATCCAGAGCTCATCGCTTTCCTGAAGTGGTAACACCGACCATTTTTGCTTTTTGCTTTGAAATTGCTTCACCCCCTGTTGCTGATAAGTCGCGAGTAAAAACCTATACGGTTTCAACCGCCCGTGACATTCGCTGGGACAGACGAGATATCAAATCAACTTCATTGTTAGGTAATGTCTTGCATTACCAACAGGGCGTTGAGCAGGGCAACCAAGAAACCTTACTCTACAATGACCGCAATGAACTCACTGAAGCGAGCTCATGTAATGCCTTTATCGTAAAAAATGGCACCGTGATAACCCCGCCCCTAGACCATCAAAAACTGCCGGGTATTACGCGCCAAATATTACTGGATATTTTGCTAAAAGACGGCCAGATTCCGATTGAGGAACGTGCTGTTAGCATGCAAGAAGTTGCTGAAGCCGATGAGGTTTGGATTACCAGCTCATCCCGTGAGATAGCGCCCGTAGTCGCCATTGATTCAGTGCCCGTTGGCAACGGTCAGGTTGGCGATGTATGGCTAGCCGCGCAAACGCTTTTCTGCGCTAACCGATTTAACTACTAAGGGTCATCTACCATGTCTAGACCCACCTCAGCTATTATCGACCTCAAGGCACTGCGTGAGAATTTTATTCTCGCTCAAAAACTAGCGCCCAACGCTAAAAGCATGCCGATGGTTAAAGCCAATGCCTATGGGCATGGCATGGTTGAGATAGCCAATGCGCTAGCTGATAGCGCACCTGCCTTTGGTGTTGCCTGTATTGAAGAGGCAATTGCATTGCGCAAAGCCAATATTACACAGCCCATTTTGTTATTAGAGGGCCCCCATAGTGCGGATGAAGTGGGTATAGCTGAACAGTATGGGTTTTGGCTAATGCTTGAAAACCACAACCAGCTTCAGGCTGTTTTAAGCGCTCAGTTAAGCACCGCAATCACTGTCTGGATTAAACTGGATACCGGCATGCATCGCCTTGGCTTTCAGCCTGAGGATGCGACCTATGTGTACCAGCAATTATCCAGTAGCCCAAATGTCGCAGAGGATATTGTTTTAGCCACCCACTTTGCCTGTGCCGATGACCTTAAGAGTAATTTCACTGATCAACAATTACGCTGTTTTGAATCTGCAGTTGATAACCTCGATGGTTCAGAGCATAGCATTAGTCTTGCAAACTCAGCCGCTATCTTGGGCTGGCCTAGCATCCAAGACGATTGGCAGCGACCCGGCTACATGCTTTACGGTGCTTCGCCCTTCTCTGAGCCTCAGGAAAATGCTAAGCAGTTACAACAAGTAATGCATTTCCAATCAGCGGTTATTTCAACGCGATCCATCAAGACCGGTGAATCAGTGGGTTATACCGCTAACTGGACAGCACAGCGTAATTCAACCATTGCTACGGTTGCCGTGGGCTATGGTGATGGCTATCCACGTCACGCCCCCAATGGCACGCCGGTACTTATCAATGGCGTTAAATGCCCGTTGGTGGGTAGAGTTTCAATGGATATGATTACAGTGGATATTACTGATCTAAATAGCGATGTTGAAATTGGTGCAGATGTAACTTTGTGGGGACCGGAACTATCGGTGACAGAAGTGGCTGAACACTGCGGCACCATTGGCTATGAACTGCTCACTCGAATGCCTGCAAGAGTGCCTAGAATCTATATCAACGCCAAATAGCTAATCAAAGGTCCATTCGTTTTTACTGGCAAACTCATCTGAGTTATCTGTCACCCGAATAAAACGCGGTGTGAATCTATATTTCCCACTTTTCTCAAAAGCTTTAGCTATGTTTTGCTCTTTTTTCGATGCCGGGGAGTGAATCATATTGGCCACCTCAGGAAAGCGCGCAAAATACGTGGTTCGCCAGAGATCCTGTTCCTGCGGATCAACTTCAACAATAGCCCCATGCATTTGTATTCCCTGAATGGCTTGCCAATCAGCCTTATAACTCGCATAGATGGAACCTGCAGCACTAGCATTAAGGGGAAGGTTTTTTATATGTCGGCTATTAGCTGAGGATAAAAAGTAGAGTACTGGCTGAGTCTCTAAAAGACTAGCGGCATAAAGCACGGGGGCCGACCAACTACCACAGGCGTCAGCAGTTGCCAGCGTTAAAACTGACTCGCCACTTAGCAGATCCCAAAACGGATAATCCTGATTAGACATTGCCCTGCCAGCGCTCGGCATCAGCATCATCAATATCAAATAGATCCATTATTCTGGCTACTGAATGGTCGATAATGTCATCGATGGTTTTAGGCTTGGTGTAAAACGCAGGTGCAGGCGGACATAAAATACCCCCTATCTGACTCACCTTGAGCATAAGCTCGCAATGCCCCACATGCAGTGGCGTCTCGCGCGGTACAATCACCAAGCGGCGGCGTTCTTTAAGCACCACATCGGCGGCGCGAACAATAAGATTATCTGCGTAAGAGTTAGCAATCGCAGACAGGGTTTTCATGGAACAGGGAACCACCACCATACCCAGGGTTTTAAAAGAACCACTGGCGATAGTCGCGCCAATATTTTTGTTGTTATGTACCACATCTGCCAAGCCTTCAACCTGCTCAGCTGTATAGTCAGTTTCAATACCAATGGTCATGCGTGCTGCTTGGCTAATCACCAAATGCACTTCAATATCTTCTCGAGACGCTAATTTTTCAAGTAATCTAATCCCATAGATAACCGCACTTGATCCCGATATACCGACAATAAGACGCTTCACTACTATTTTCCTCAAACAGTTAGTCTTTATAATAAAATGATTTTTAGGGTAACAGGTTGCTGAATGGATCGAAAGTTATCCCGCAGCTTCTTCCCTAAGATCTTTGCGTAACACCTTACCTACGTTGGTCATGGGCAATTGGTCTCTAAACTCAACGTATTTTGGCACCTTGTAACCCGCCATATTTTCCTTACAGAACTCAACCACCTGCGCCTCTGTAAGCTCTGGGTTACTGGTTATGACAAACATTTTTACTACCTCACCAGCCTTGGGGTCTGCCACGCCAATAGCTGCGCACTGAGAAACATCGGGGTGAGTGGTTAGGGTCTGTTCTAATTCATTGGGGTAAACATTAAATCCTGACACAATAATCATATCTTTAAGACGATCAACCACCTTGATATAACCCTGCTCATCAACTTTAACAATATCACCCGTATGCAGCCAGCCATCAACTAAGGTCTCTGCAGTCTTTTCAGGGCAGTGCCAATAACCTGGCATGACCTGATCGCCGCGCACACAGAGTTCACCCTCACCCCCGACCTGCTGCTCTTCGCCCTGCTCGTTGACGACTTTTATTTCAGTGCCTGGAATAGGAATCCCGGCACTGCCTAACTTTTGAAAGCCCAGGGGGTTCATTGAGACCACCGGCGAGGCTTCGGTCATACCATAGCCTTCACTAATCACACAGCCCGTTGATTTTTGCCAATCTTCGGCCACAGCCTCCATTAAAGCCATGCCGCCAGATAAGGTTATTTGTAGGTTCGAGAAGTCTAAACGGCTAAATTTTGGATGTTCCATCAAGGCGACATACAAAGAATTTAGACCAGAGAAAATATTAAACTTGATTGACTTAATGGCACTGATGAAAGCATCGATATTACGCGGGTCAGGAATTAATATACTGTGGCCTTTGATGGCGGGAATAATTCCCAAGCAAAGCGCAAATGAGTAAATATGATACATAGGCAGGGGTGCAATCACATTGGCGCCATGAATGGGTTTTTCTAAATTAGATAAAACCGTTAATGCCTGTGCGATATTCGAAAGTATCGATTTATTGGTCAGCATGACTCCTTTGGATGCACCAGTTGTACCACCCGTATATTGCAAAGTACAGATATCGTCTGGCTTGGCCACGAAAGCCTGAAAGGCACTGCCGCCCTTAAGTATCGAAGAGAAAGGAATCCAACCGCCGGGCGTAACCGCAGTCCAGCGCCCGGTGAGACGCATTATCAACGAACCAATAAGTCTTTTAGGCTTGGGTAACAAATCCAAAGCACGGCAAACAATCACATGTTCAACGCAGGTCTTTGGACGCGCTTGACGGACGTTTTCATAAAACTTATCCAACACAATAACTACCTTTACTCCGGCGTCATTAAACTGGTGAATTAGCTCTCTAGCGGAGTACATCGGATTGGTATTAACTACAATAAGTCCAATATGCCACGCGGCATAAGCCAGCGCCGGGTATTGAATGAGATTGGGTAGCTGAATGGCAATACGGTCACCCGCTTTTAGGCCTAGCTGTTTTTGAAAGTAACTGGCAATTCTTCGTGAAAGTTGATCAACTTCGCCATAACTAAGGGTTTGACCTAGGCAGGTAAAAGCCGGCTTATCTGTGTTTTCTATGACAGTTTTTTTCCAAAACTTTATCAAAGACTCAGCGGGCAGCTGAGGCTGTTCACAGGGTAACCCAACTCGCTGTCTTCCCTCTTTGACGGCTTGCTCTATTAACATCAAAAAAACCCAACTTTTATTATATTATTATTCTAGTACAACTCGACTCGCTGCGCGCGCAGCAAATGTTCAATGTTTGAACATTAAAGCACTTTAATAGCGTTTACCCAAACAAAAAATCTGACCTTTTAGTACTGAGTTATTTTCGGCCCTGTTAGTCTCGAAAATTTATTTTTTGCGGCGCGCCAAAAATGGTGATAACAAGCCATAGAGCACAATAGAGATAGAGCCAATGGCAAGTATTGGGGCTAAACCACGCTGAAAACCCATCCCCTGATTTTTTAACATAACACCTTCGTAGAGACTCACAAAAAAAGCAGGCGCTAAATAGGGGTTATCTGGGTAGGCAGTTACTGGGGTAAAGAAAAGCACCAAGAAACAAATGACGACAATATGCTTAAGCCATTTTGGGGAGATTTTTCTCACTAATAACCAATAAACAGCAAACAGGCATAGCACCCCAAATGAGTAGGCCATCCAACCCCAAAAATAACTTTCAGCACTGTACATAATTAATCAACCCATTGAATAATATGCTGTTCAATATCCTGTTTCTTAACCTCAAGTTCAGAAACTGCGAAATGCCTGACTGATCCCAACACTTGGTGAACATCGTCCCTATTACCGGTGATTAGATGATGCCAATCCGGCAAAGGCTTACCCTCATCAATCAAACGGTATGAGCAGGTATCAGGTAACCACCTTATTGATTTTAGACTATCTGGATCAAGCTTTACACAGTCATCCACAAGATCTTGGCGACCCTTATAATCTGAGCAGCGGCATTGTTTGAGATCAAGTAGTTTGCAGGCCACATTGGTATGGTAAATTTCTTCAGTATCATAATCTTCAAGCTTGACCAAACAGCATTTACCACAGCCATCACAGAGTGACTCCCACTCATCGCCGTTCATCTCATGCAGCTGTTTAGTTTGCCAGAATTTATCCATAGCCCGCTTACTTATAACCCGTTTAGTCGTTGGCTAATTGCCATGTTGAGGGTGGTACCTGTAAATAAAAACCTTTGTTGTGTATTTCTTCCATCACAGTTTCAACATCAACTCTTGCCAACTTTTGCTTCGAGCGCAAAAGAATTTTCATCACCAGTGAAAGCTCGCCAAAGCTTTCCAACAAAACCTCAGGAACTGCCTTTAAGCCTTGGTCTGCGGGCACATAAAGGTACATTTCATCCTTCTTAGTGCCTTTGTAAATTTCACAGTTGATTATAGGTTGGCTTTTATTCATTTAATTTTTTTAACTCAGCTTCAATTACCGGTTTCACCCAGGGTTCTCGCCAACCCTGAGTAATTCTATTGGGTAGGACTAATTCACCATTTTCTACGGATCGTAAAATAGCTTCGAGTTCTCGTTTATTGCACAGAAATTCTTGGGGTATATTTTGCTCACTAGCAACCTCAATTAATGCCTGACGAATCAACTTAAACACATGACTCATCATCTTAGACAGAGGCTGTGGCACCTCATTAGCAGAGATCGGTGGCGCGTCATAGGATTCTTTCACCTGATTAAGCAACGCTTCGCCATAGCGCTTAATAGCCATCGGATGCCAGTCTCGAATAGAGTGAAGCTGATGTTTATACTCTGGCATCTGTCGTGCAACTTCCATTAAAACTGAATCTTTAGCAATCCTAGATTTGGGTACATTTTTAGTTTTAGCGGTACTCTCGCGCCACAGACATAGCACTTTTAAAGTAACTAGCGACTGGGCATCTAATCGCCAAGCCCCTTTAAATTTAACAAAGAAGTTCTGGTTGCTTTTGCGCTGGGTGACCAAACCAAAAAGGGTTTTTATTTCTTCTTCAAACCATGCCATTCTGCCCTGCTTATCCAGCATCTCACTAAGCATGTCGTGTAGGGTATGCAGGTGAAGGACATCAATAACCGCATAGTCTATTTGGCGTTCAGTCAAAGGGCGGGCCAACCAGTTAGAACGTGTTTCCTGTTTATCTAACTCAATATCTAAAAGTGCTCCAACTAATCGCGCATACCCCATGGAGTAACCCACATTGGCAATACCTGCAGCAATTTGAGTATCAAATATTCCTGTGGGCTGAATATTTAGACTATGGTCTAAAACCTCAAGATCTTCAGCACAGGCATGGAAAATTATACGATTATTTGGCGATTCAATTAGGCCCTTTAGAGCTGAGAATTGATCAATGGCAAGTACGTCAATCAGCCAGCAGTCTTTGCCGTCTGAGAGTTGGATAAGTGCTATTTTGGGGTAATAGGTATCGGTTCTTATAAACTCGGTATCTAGAGCCAAAAGCTCAGAATCTGCAAGCTGATCACAGAGGTTCTTTAGGTCGTTATTGCTTGCAATCCAGTGGCTCATTTATAGGGTCTTTCTACTTTGTAATGCTAGGTTAAGGGTGCCGCCATCAACGTACTCTAATTCACCCCCCATGGGTACACCATAGGCAATTCTACTGACTTCAACACCTAAGGATTTAGCTTTGTCAGCAATAAAATGAGCTGTAGCCTCACCCTCTACCGTGAGGTTAGTGGCTAAAATAAGCTCATTGACCTGATTGGATTGAAGTCGCTCTATTAGCTTATCAATGCCCAACTGCTCAGGGCCTATGCCATCAATCGGTGATAGGTGGCCGAGTAAAACAAAGTACTTACCGCGATAGCCACCCGCCTGCTCAATAGCAAACAGATCGGCGGGATTTTCAACCACGCAGAGCTGAGAATCTGATCGCGAAGGATCACTGCATATGTCGCAAACATCATGCTCAGTGAGTGTTCGACATTGCTGGCACTTACCCACCTTAGTGGCAGCTTCATTGACTGCTTCAGCCAGCTTAAAGGCGCCCTCTCTATTTTTCTCTAGGAGTTGCAGGGCCATACGCTGGGCTGATTTTACCCCTACACCAGGCAAAATTCGCAACGCATCGATTAACTGATCAATTGTTTTACCGTACAAGAAATACCCTCAACAAGCCCACCTTAAAGTGGAAACTTGAAACCCGGAGGCAAGTTAATGCCACCTGCTAATGAACCCATGGCATCCTTGCTGTTGGCCTCTACTTTTCGCACCGCATCGTTAACTGCAGCGGCTAATAGATCCTCTAAAAATTCTTTACTTTCGTCTAGCAATGAGGGGTCGATACTCACGCTGCGAACATCATGACGACCTGTCATCACTACCTTAACCAGGCCAGCACCTGCCTCACCAGTGACCTCGGCATTGGCGGCCTGGTCTTGCATCGTCTGCATTTTTTCCTGCATTTCCGATGCCTGCTTCATTAATTTATTAATATCCATTCATCAACTACCGTTTTTTAATCTATGGGGCGAACTGTTTTTTCATCAAGTCGCGCATCAAATCGTTGTTTAAATTCTTGCAAATCAGGGTCCTGGTTGAGCACATCAATGGCAGCGGCAAGTCGCTCCTCTTTGCTGCGAATGTTGGCTGCGCGAGGAGTTTCTTTGTCTGCGGCGCCAAAGGTGATTTCAACTTCAACCTCAACACCAAAATAGGTACTTAAAGCCTTGGCTAATGTCTGCTGATGGGCAGAATCATAAAGGCTAGTCTGCTGCTGATCTATCACAAAGATCAATCTTTTCCCGTCACGCTGTTTAAACAGGCAGTGACTGGCTATCTCACCCAGCGAACCGCCCAATTCTAAGCCTTGATGGACGCTAACCCAGGAGTCTGGGGTCAAGGCATCCAAACTAATTTTTGCATCGAATACAACGGGCTCAGACTCTGCCACTTGATGTTCCATTGGTTTGCAATCAACTTGGGACTCTTTGTTATACGCTGGGGGATTGGCTTTAGCGCTTTTAGTACTTTCTTGTTGGGTTTCAGATACCAACTGCTGAAGGACCGGCTCGGCCTCACGACCTTCAGCTTGTGGCTTTTTTACAGGTTGTTCACCCTCAGTTTTCGCGCTCTGAGGATTCGTGTTTTTTTTGGGTGATGGACCATCTGGGCGAAAGGCTAAGGCTCTTAATAAAACCATTTCAAAACCCGCTTTAGCATCTGGCGCCAAGTCTAAATCTTTGCGACCCAATAAACAGATTTGATAGAACAGCTGAACATCTTCTCTCGAAACAGCCTGAGCCATTTCCGCCAACTGTGAGTAATGACCCAGGGTTTTATCCACGGCCTCAGGTACCGTTTGCATAATCGCAACCTGATGCCAAAGGGCGAGTAAATCGGCTAAGACCATTTCATAATCTGGACTTAGTTCAGCTATTTTATCCACCTCTTCCAATAACTGGGTACCCTCACCGGTAATCAGCGCGCGACAGATGTCTAGAGCAAAGCTGCGATCAATAGTGCCCAACATGGCATTAACATCAGACTCTGTAATCTTACCGCCACCATGGCCAATGGCCTGATCGGTTAAGCTCAGTGCATCGCGCATACTGCCATCAGCAGCTCTCGCCAATGACAGAATACCCTGCTCTTCGCTGGGTAATTTCTCTTCATTGAGAACAAATTTTAGATGCTCAGAGATACGTTCAACACTCAAGTTCTTAAGATTGAACTGCAGGCATCGCGACAGCACGGTGATAGGAAGCTTTTGTGGATCTGTGGTGGCGAATAAAAACTTTACATGCTCAGGAGGCTCTTCCAGCGTTTTCAGCAACGCCGCAAAACTCGACTTAGAGAGCATATGCACTTCATCAATAAGATAGATTTTGTAACGCCCACGAGCCGGAGCATATTGCACATTATCGAGTAGATCACGCATATCATCGACACCGGTTCTCGAGGCTGCGTCGACTTCCACGAGATCGATAAATCGCCCAGCGGCAATTTCTTGGCAACTACTACAAACACCACAGGGTTTAGAGGTAATCCCTGTTTCGCAATTAAGACACTTGGCTAAAATTCGTGCAATGGTGGTTTTACCCACACCTCTGGTACCGGTAAAGACATAGGCATGATGCAGGCGATCATTGTCGAGCGCATTGATTAATGCTTGCAACACATGCTCTTGCCCAACCATCTCTGAAAAATTGTTGGGGCGCCATTTTCGGGCAAGAACCTGGTAGCTCATAGCGGATTTCCAAAAGGTTTAAACACCCCATTATAGGTGTATATTTAAGCTCCGCAAGGCAACAATGGAGATGACCCCCAATAGCCACACCTCGGCACACAGAATAACTACTACCGTTGCTCCCTTCCGGGCCTGGCGGAGTTAATAGTCGTCTGTTGCGAGGGGACCAAAGGGGGCCACCATAGAAACGTTTTGAAGCGCGAGATTATGCGAGGTTTGCCGCTCAAGTGCAAGAACCAAAGCCACGCAAAATCAAAGCTACTCAAAACTGCGGTTTAACTCAATCAAATTGTATTTTTTTTGCGGTTTATCCATATAATGATAGTAAGAATAAGGATGTCGTGGATGCTATATAAAAAACTCTATTTAAAATTGGTTGCTCTATTAGCCGTTACCGGGCTGATATTGACCCTATCAGGCTGTGGCGACTACCAGAGTAATGTTGAATCTGGCAATCGTGAGGGCACCCTACACTGGGGTAATGGCACCGAACCTCAGAGCTTGGATCCTCATATAGCGACTGGAGTGCCCGAGCATCATATTATCAGCTCGCTTATGGAAGGGCTGGTTAATAAGGATGGCGAAACATTAGAGCCTCGACCCGGGGTTGCCAAATCTTGGGATATTAGTGCCGATGGTCGTGTTTACACTTTTTATTTGCGCCAAGATGCTCGCTGGTCGAATGGCGACCTACACAATGCCCATGACTACGTCTGGTCCTGGTGGCGTGCATTGCAACCTGCCCTAGGCAATCTCTATGCCTATATGTATTTTCCAATTGCTAATGCAAAGGCCTATTATGATGGCGAAATTAGCGACTTTAGTCAGGTGGGCGTAAAAGCATTAGGTGATTATGTTTTACAGGTGACCCTAACTGAGCCTATCCCCTATTTTTTACAATTACTGGATCATTACAGTACCTATCCGGTTCATCGCGCAACAATTGAAAAGTTTGGTACAGCAGATCAGCGAGGCACTCGCTGGACCTTTGAAGGTAATATTGTAGGTAATGGCGCTTTTCAGTTAAAAGAGTGGAAAATTAATCGCCGAATTACCGTTGAGCGCAACCCACATTATTGGAATGCTGAAAATGTGCGGTTAAATCAGGTGGTGTTTTATCCTACCGAAAATATCACCACCGAAGAGCGCATGTTTCGCGCCGGCCAGCTGCATTACAGCGGCATACCCTCTGATAAAATTCAGGCCTACAGCCAATCAGATGATCCCTCTTTGCGCATACAGCCCTATCTAGGGGTCTATTTCTACCGACTTAATGTGGATAAACCCCAATTAAGCGATAAACGTGTTCGACGGGCACTGGGCATGACCATTAATCGCGATCAACTAGTGAGTCAGATCACCAAGGGCGGGCAGATACCTGCCTATGCTATTACCCCCCCAGGCACTATGGGTTATTACCCTGAAAGCGACCTAACCTTCGACCCTGAAGGCGCTAAAAAATTACTAGCTGAGGCAGGCTACCCCAATGGTGAGGGGTTTCCTACTACAGAGATTTTATATAACACCAGTGAGGGGCATCGAAAAATTGCTGTTGCCCTGCAACAGATGTGGAAAAAGCACCTAAATATAGATGTGGTACTGCTCAATCAAGAGTGGAAAGTCTATTTGGACACCGTCAGCAATCATCATTATGAAATTGCCCGAGCAGGTTGGATTGGTGACTATGTTGATCCTAATAATTTTCTCGATATGTTTTTATGTAATGGTGGTAATAACCGCACCCGCTGGTGTAACCCTGAATATGATCAAATTATTCTGCAGCAGGTGCCCAAAGCAAAAACCCATCAGCAACGATTAGAGCTATTTCAAAAGGCTGAGACTATTTTATTGGACGAGATGCCGGTTATTCCCATTTATATTTCCACCTCTAACAATCTAGTTCACTCTACAGTCAAGAATTTTGGTCGCAACATACTCAACCAAGCCAATTACCGAGAAATGTACCTTGAATCAGAAAAGACTGAGGCCATAGACTAATGCTACGCTTTACTCTCAGCCGATTACTCCAAGCTATCCCGGTACTGCTGGTGGTTATCTCTGTGACCTTTATGCTTATTCACAGCGCGCCTGGAGGACCTTTTTCAGCAGAGAAGGCGGTGCCACCTGAGGTTGCGCGAGCACTTGAGGCCCAATACAACCTAGACCAACCCCTTTGGCAGCAGTACATCAGTTATTTAGGTGATGTGATTCAGGGTGATTTTGGGCCCTCATTTAAATATTCAGGACGCACTGTGAACGAGCTAATTGCCGCAGGCTTGCCGGTTACTGCTGAGCTGGCACTCTATGCCATGCTAGTTGCGCTGATTATAGGTATTAGCGCCGGAGTATTTGCTGCTATGAGACCCAACACCATGCAAGACTACCTGCCAATGTCGGCGGCTATGTTGGGTATTTGCATGCCGTCCTTTTTGTTGGGTCCAATATTGATTCTTGTGTTTGGTATTCATCTCGAGTGGCTACCCATTTCTGGTTGGGGTGATATTCCCGGCGACAAAATACTGCCTGCAATTACATTGGGTACGGGCTATGCCGCCTATATAGCCCGCCTGTCGCGTGGCGGCATGTTGGAAGTCTTATCTCAGGATTATATTCGCACGGCCAGAGCAAAGGGCTTATCTGAAAGACTGATTATCTGTAAGCACGCATTGCGCGGTGGACTTATCCCAGTAATTGCCTTCTTGGGACCTGCCTTTGCCGGTTTATTAGGCGGCTCTTTTGTGGTTGAAACCATTTTCCAAATACCCGGCCTAGGGCGCTTTTATGTGACCTCTGCATTTAACCGTGATTACACCATGATTTTGGGAATGACTATATTTTTCGCTGGGCTTATTATTGTCTTTAATTTAATTTCAGACATGATTGCCCTGTGGCTCAACCCTAAACTTCGTCAACAGGCACGAGGAGGACAGTCATGATAGATCCTTCTCAACCCACGCAACAGGGTAGCTCGCTGTGGCTTGATGCCTGGATTAAACTGGGCAAGAACCGGCTCGCTCTGTCGGGCTTAGTAATCCTTTTGTTTTTGATTATTATCTCGCTGTTGACCCCATGGATTGCACCCTACAGCTACGAAGAACAGAATCTAATGTTAGGTGCTACCGCCCCTTCTGCGGCCCATTGGCTGGGTACTGATATCTTTGGGCGCGATATGCTAACTCGCATCATGTACGGTGGCCGTGTGTCCTTAATGGTAGGCTTTATTGCCACAGCCGTCGCCTTGGTCATTGGTATTCTTTGGGGTGCTGTAGCCGGCTTTGTTGGTGGGCGTTTAGATGCCGTCATGATGCGCATTGTGGATATCATGTATGCCCTACCCTTTATGATTTTTATTGTATTGTTAATGGTGGTCTTTGGGCGCAATATTTTACTGTTATTTGTCGCTATAGGTGCAGTGGAATGGCTAACCATGGCACGTATTGTTCGCGGCCAGGTGATGACGCTGCGCAAACAGGAATTTGTCGAAGCGGCCTACTCTATGGGGCTTTCTAAATGGGCGATTATTCGTCGTCATATTATTCCTAATACTCTGGGTCCGGTGATTGTTTACACCACATTAACTATTCCCAGCGTGATGTTACTGGAGGCTTTTTTAAGCTTTTTAGGGCTGGGTATTCAGCCGCCGCAAAGCTCATGGGGACTGTTGATTAATTATGGTGTTGAAACCATGGAAGAATATCCTTGGTTGCTGATCTTTCCAGGTATTACCCTGTCACTAACATTGTTTGCGCTTAACTTTCTTGGCGATGGTTTACGAGATGCGCTTGACCCCAGAGCATCAAAGGATTAAGGCACAGTCTATGGCACTTTTAGATGTTAAGAATTTATCAATTTCGTTTCACACTAGACATGGTGAGACTAAGGCCGTGGACAATGTGAGTTTTTCAGTAGAGTGCGGTGAAACCTTAGCCATTGTGGGTGAATCAGGCTCGGGTAAATCAGTGACCTGCTACAGCCTATTAGATTTGCTGCCTAAACCACCTGCAGTAGTTGAAAGCGGTAGCGCAAATTTTGATGGCGTTGATTTGTATCAGTGCAGTAACTCGCAAATGCAGCAGTTCAGAGGCAATGATATTGCCATGATATTCCAAGACCCAATGACCTCTCTAAATCCGTTTTTAACGGTTGGCGAGCAACTCATTGAGCCGCTAATCTATCATAGCGATAGCTCACAGCGAGTCAGTCGCAACGCGGCCAAACAAGAGGCTATAGCCCTCCTCGACGAGGTGGGTATTATTAACCCTGAGGCGCGCTTTGATAGCTACCCTCATGAGTTTTCTGGTGGTATGCGCCAACGGGTTATGATCGCTATGGCGCTAATCAACAAGCCTCGCCTATTAATCTGTGACGAGCCTACAACTGCCTTGGATGTCACCATTCAGGCGCAGATTCTTAAACTAATTAAAACGCTGCAAAAAAATCGTGATGTTGCGGTTATTTTCATCAGCCATGACTTAGCTGTGGTGGCTGATATTGCGGATAAAGTATTAGTCATGTGTGACGGCAAGACCGAGGAGCAAAACTGCACCAACGAGGTGTTCCAAAACAGCAGTAACCGCTACACACAGGCACTTTTGTCAGCCATTCCCACTGGGGCAAAAACTACCAAAAGCTTGGCTCAAGATGGCTCGCCGCTGTTGAAGATCGAACGGGTTAAAACCTATTTTACTGACTTTTCTAGTTCCTCAGAGAAGGTTGTGAAGGCGGTAGATGATGTTTCCCTTAGCCTACAAAAAGGTGAAATTTTAGGTCTCGTTGGTGAATCGGGGTCAGGTAAGTCAACCCTTGGGCGCTCTATATTACAGCTAGCACCACTGACTGCGGGCACTGTGAGCTTTGCTGGCACTGACCTGTCAGCACTGCAACCTAGTCAGCTGATTCCATGGCGCCGAAAATTACAGATGATTTTTCAGGATCCCTACGCCTCGCTAAATCCGCGCATGACGGTTTACCAAACCCTTGCTGAACCTCTGCTTTACCATGGTTTAGCCAATAAAAAATCAGTGGCCAAGCAGGTTGAACAATTAATGGATGATGTGGGCTTGGCTCGATCCAGTGTTCTCAAGTACCCTCATGAGTTTTCAGGTGGTCAGCGACAACGGATTGCCATTGGACGTGCCATTGCGACCGAACCAGAATTCATTATTGCCGACGAGCCGGTTTCAGCACTGGATGTGACTATTCAGGCACAAATTTTAGATCTTATTTTAGAGCTGGTTAAACAGCGCGATTTAACCATGCTGTTTATTTCCCATGACCTGTCTGTGGTTCGTAAAATTTGCGACCGAGTGGCAGTTATGCATCATGGCAATTTAGTCGAAGAGGCTGCAACAGAAACCCTTTGGGCGAATCCTAAAATGGACTATACCCGCAGTTTACTCAGTGCCATTCCAGCCACTAACCCAAGCTAAACTAAAATGGCCTAGCCTAGGTGAGACAAATACCTGTGCCCCTTAGGCCGCAGTAACCATTGGGGTTTTTGGCGAGATACTGTTGATGGTAGTCCTCTGCATAGTAAAAGCTTGGCGCCTGACAAATTTCACTGGTAATTTCACCATAGCCTCTCTCTTGAAGCAGGTTTTGCACCGATTCGGCGGATGCCAGAGCCTGGTCTAACTGATTTTGATCAGTGCAGTAAATGGCAGACCTGTATTGGGTTCCTCTATCATTGCCCTGACGCATCCCCTGAGTAGGATCATGAGATTCCCAAAAGACTTTCAATAATGCTTGGAAACTAATTACCTCGGAATCATAAACCACCAATACCACTTCGGTATGCCCTGTAAGACCAGAACAGACTTCGTCATAGGTGGGGTTTGGGGTAAAACCACCAGCATAGCCAACGGCGCTTGAAACCACCCCTTCCTGTTGCCAAAAGCGGCGCTCAGCGCCCCAAAAACAGCCCATTGCAAATACCGCCTGCTGTAAATTATCAGCAAATGGCGACTGAATAGACTGCCCGGAGACATAATGGTTATGAACAATTGGAATCGCCTGATCTCGACCAGGTAAGGCATCATCGGCTGAAATCAGGGCGTTTTTATAAGAGTTGGTTTGAAACATCAGTCATTTTTCAGAAAACATGAGTTTTGTCTACTACTGAGCAATGCATACAGATCATGTTTACAGCTGACTGAGACCCAGTTCGAGATCATCTTGAATATCACCCAAATCTTCTAGGCCAACAGCAATTCGAATTAAACCCTGTTCGATTCCTGCATCAGCAAGTGATTCATCACTGAGCCGTCCATGGGTAGTGGTTGCAGGATGCACAATCGTGGTTTTAGCATCGCCCAAATTTGCCGTCAGCGACAGCATCTGGGTAGCATCAATGACCTTCCATGCGGCTTCACGCCCTCCTTCAACCACGAAGGAAACCACTGCACCAAAATCCGTTTGTTGTTTTTTTGCCAAACTATGGCCCGGATGATCAGGTAATCCGGCAAAAAACACCTTACTAACTTTTGGATGCTGTGACAGCCATACAGCCAAGGCATTGGCACTGGCCGAATGCGCCTTCATTCTGAGACTGAGGGTTTCTAGCCCTTTGAGGAATATCCAGGCATTAAACGGGCTCATAGTAGGACCGGCAGCTCGCAAGAAACCCTGTACCTGATCCATTAGTTGCGCACTACCAAGAACAGCTCCACCTAGCGCTCTGCCCTGCCCATCAATGTATTTGGTCGCTGAGTGAACCACAATATCGGCACCCCATTGAAGCGGCTTTTGTAATACCGGAGTGCAGAAACAGTTATCCACTACCAACAGCGCCTGAGCCTGCTTAGATAGCTGGCTTAAGGCCTCAAGATCTGCAATTTCAGACAGTGGGTTAGAAGGTGTTTCACAGAAGAACATCTTAGTATTAGGCTGAACCGCGGACTGCCATGCGGCAAGATCCGTCAGCGGCACATAGGTTACTTCAACGCCAAATTTGGTGATGTATTTATCCATCAAAATTCGCGTACTGCCAAATACATCACGTGAACATAAAATATGATCCCCTGCTTCTAGCAATGCCATAATAACCGCCAAGCTAGCCGCCATACCCGATGAGGTAGCCACTGCCTGCTCTGCTTCCTCCATCAGCGCAAGACGTTGCTCAAAGCTTCTTACCGTGGGATTGGTATAGCGAGAGTAGACATTTGCTTCTATTTCATTACTAAAGCTTTTCGCTGCCATCTCAGCACTTTCAAACACATAACTCGATGTCAGAAAAAGAGCCTCTGAGTGCTCATTCTCATGGGTAGGCTCGTACCCACCCCGTATGGCGTTAGTATCCTGATGAAATAGCTTATCTTTATTTTTCATTTAGCCATTGTCCCTAATTATAAAATCAACTGACACTATTGTTGTGAATGCCAATAACTGATTCTTTTTTATTGTCTTTATTGTCTTTATTCACTTTATTTTCATGCTTAGCATCGTCATTACGCATGGCGTGAATATGATTCAAATAGGACTCATCCACATCACCGGTAACATAGTCGCCATCAAATACTGAACAATCAAAACGCTTAACCTCAGGATTACCCTCAGTTCCTGATGCAATAAGATCATCAAGGTCTTGATAAATAATCCAGTCAGCACCAATGATATCGCCTACCTCATCATCTGTTCGACCATGGGCAATCAATTCATCAGTGGTGGGCATATCGATACCATATACATTAGGATAACGAACACCGGGGGCAGCGGAAACCATAAACACTTTTTTGGCGCCAGCTTCTCTGGCCATTTGAATAATCTCTTTGGACGTGGTGCCACGCACAATAGAATCATCCACTAAAAGAACATTTTTACCCGCAAACTCAAGCTTGACGGCATTGAGTTTTTGACGCACAGACTTCTTGCGTTCTTTCTGACCAGGCATAATAAAGGTTCGACCAATATAACGATTTTTCATAAAGCCTTCGCGAATCTTAACACCCAAACGTTCGGCAAGTGCCTGAGAGGAAACGCGACTGGTATCCGGTATCGGGATCACCACATCGATATCATGATCGGGCTTTTCTCGCAGTATCTTGTCTGCTAGCTTTTCACCCATTCGCAGTCGACACTTGTAGACTGAAATATTATCCATAATTGAGTCTGGTCTAGCGAAATAAACATGCTCAAATATACAGGGCGATAACTGTGGATTTTCTGCACATTGTTTTAGATGTAAGTTGCCTTTGATGTCGACAAATAATGCTTCGCCGGGCTCAAGGTCGCGGATCAAATCAAAGCCAAGACTATCAAGAACCACAGATTCAGAGACCACGGCATATTCATCGCCCTGATCAGTGTGACGAACACCAAAGCATAGCGGACGTATACCGTTCGGATCACGAAATGCAAACATACCATAATTGGCAATAAGACCTACCACGCCATAGGCGCCACGACAGCGTTTGTGAACCCCGGAAACTGAGGCAAAAATATCTTCGCTAGTGGGTTCTAATTTACCTCTTACCTGTAATTCGTGAGCAAAAACATTTAGCAATACTTCAGAATCAGAATCTGTATTCAGATGCCGAAGATCGGTGCGGAAAATGTGCTCTCGCAACTCATCGGCATTAGTCAGGTTACCATTGTGCGCAATGCAAATTCCATAGGGAGAATTCACATATAGCGGCTGAGCCATTGCTGGGCCAGAACTGCCTGCAGTGGGATATCGGCAATGTCCCACGCCAAAACGCCCTTCAAGACGCAGCATATGACTGCGACGAAAAACGTCTCGCACAAGCCCTTCACCTTTGCATTGGTGCAATTCACCATTGCTGTCAGTGACCATGCCAGCCGCATCCTGTCCTCTATGCTGCAATATGGTTAGTGCATCATAAAGCTCTAAGTTTACGTCTGAAGATCCTGCTATACCTACAACACCACACATGATTTACATCCAACCAGTTAGTAAATTTTTAATATCATTTGCCGCTTCTCTACCCCAGCCTTCAAAACTTTGAAATACGGGTATAAGCGACGATTCTTGCCACCAGGGATCCTGCTCCACTGGAATAGCTTTTGGTAATGCAATGACTAGCGCTAAAACAACGATTAGTCCTCTAAATACACCAAATACTAAGCCTAGGGTTCTATCCGTTCCGCCGAGTCCGGTAGAAGACACCAGTTTTCCTAGTAAAAAATTCAGTACAGCGCCTAACAATAGGGTTGCAACAAACAGTCCACCCCAGGCAGCCAGCTGTCTTAATGAGGCTAATTCAATCAGGTTAACTAACAGGACAGAGGCCGCTTCGCTAAAGGTCATTGCTACCACAAATGCGGCTACCCAAATGACTAGCGACATGGCTTCTTTAACAAACCCCCGTACCAGGCTTATGAGGCCAGAAATGGCAACAATCACGGCAATGCCTGTGTCTGCAACTGCAATATCCATAACCAACTACCTATTGGGACATGTATTTTAAAACAATCGAGTCTGTTGCCAATAATTTATCGATCTCAACTTTATCGGAAACAGCGCTTTGCCGATCAATTTTAGGTCCAATGTACACACGATGAAAAACACTCTTTTGGATCTTCACCGTTTTTAAAAAAGTTTTGTATTGTTTGGCAAGTAATGTTTGCTTGAGTTGTTTAGCTGAGCCTTGGTCTTCATAGCTACCCACCTGAAGATACCAGCGCTGAGGAAACCCAGACTTATCCAAACCATGATACTGGGTATCTGTTTCTTTCACCGGCTGCAACCGACTTACATCAAAGACTTTATCGACCTCTGAGCTATCTTTTACCTCAGCAGGACGCTTAGCCGTGACAATTTTAACGGCATCAATGGATGGCGCAGGAGGGATTAAACTACTGCGATCAATTTTGTGGGGGTCAGTGAAGTCGAGTAACAATGGCAGCAAGATAACGCCTATTGCACCGAGCACAATTGCGCCGACAATTCGCTGCTTTAGCCCATCACTCACTTTCAACCTCCATTGAAATAAATTCTAATACTTTTGCTACCGTATGAAAGGAACCAAACACTAAGATAGTGTCAGTTTCATCGGCTTTTGAAAGTGCCGACCTAAACGCCGAATCAACGGATTCACAAAGCATGCCTTGACCACCGGCATTGTATAACAGTTTTAACAAGGATTGTCCTTTTGCAGCACGAGAAATACCTGCTAATTCAGCAATAAACCAATAATCGATCTGTGGATGTAAATTTGCAACCATTGACTGCCAGTCTTTATCATCTAAAACAGAAGCGACGGCAATGGTTTTTCCCGGTCTATCCTTCAGATTTTCGGCCAGTTTTAAGGCGGCTGCAGGATTATGTGCAACATCCAAAATCATTGGAATTGACTGGTATTCCATCTGTTGTTGCCGCCCTAAAATGGGGATATTTTGCAATGCACTCTGACAGGTTTCACTGTCTAACAAGCAACCCAGACTGGTAAGCGCCTGCAGGGCGATGGTTTTATTAATCGCCAGGAGACCTTGATTGGCGAGCATATCCACCGATATTGGCTGATTCTCTGCCGCGCAAAGATTCACAGCAAACTGCTGATTTTGCGCTCTATAATCAAAATCTTGGCCAATCCACAAAGCATTCGCTTTTGTACTTGCAACAAGTTGTGCAAAATTATCAGGGTAATTAGACTCACCAATAATTAACGGCTTTCCTGCGCGAGCGATACCCAGCTTTTCCTTAGCAATTTTGGCTCTTGTGTTGCCCAGCCACTGCTGATGGTCGAGGTCCACACTGGTTAATACGGCTACATCAGCGTCGATAATATTGGCCGCATCCAAGCGCCCGCCCAAACCCACTTCTAGGAGGGCAATTTGCGGTGATTTCTGGGTAAAAATAATTAGTGCCGCTAGGGTATTAAATTCGAAATAAGTCAGTGAAACATCGTCTCTTAAGGACTCAATAAGCTCGAATGCAGCAACAATGCAGGCGTCATCAACGGGCTGGCCGTTAAGGCAGATTCGTTCGTTATAGACTAAAAAATGAGGGGAGGTAAAGCTACCCACCGAATAACCATGGGCTAAGAGAACGGCTTGCATACTGGCAATACAAGAACCTTTGCCATTGGTGCCAGCCACAGTAATTACCTGACTTGTAAAAGGCGTTGAAGAATCAGCCGACTGAAACCTTTTCCAAACTGTATCGACCCGCTCCAAACCCAGCTCAATTTCACTGGGATGCCTGCTTTCCAGCAGGCTTAACCATTCCGCTAAGGAGCGGTTAGTCATTAGTAGGTTCTGGCTGACCTGTTAGCTTGGATAAAATACTGCCTAGACGATCGCGCATTTCATGGCGACTGATAATCATATCAATATGACCTTTTTCCAAAAGGAATTCACTTCTCTGGAAACCTTTAGGTAGTTTTTGGCGAATAGTCTGCTCGATAATATTAGGGCCCGCAAAACCTGCTCGCGCACCGGGCTCTGCAACATTAAGATCACCCAACATAGCCAAACTTGCAGACACACCACCATAAACGGGGTCTGTCATCACAGAGATATAGGGCACACCGGCAATTTTTAAACGCTCTAAAACCGCACTGGTTTTAGCCATTTGCATCAACGAGATAAGCGCCTCTTGCATACGTGCACCCCCAGTTGCAGCAAAGCATACAAACGGAATTTTTTGCTCTAGCGCTAGCGTCGCAGCCTGGGTAAATTTTTCACCCACGGCGTAACCCATAGAGCCACCATGAAAGGCAAATTCAAAGGCACAGGAAACGATAGGCATTGAATGAAGCGAACCAGACATGGCCACTAGGGCGTCTTTTTCACCGGTCTTCTTCTGTGCATCGGTTAATCGATCTTTGTATTTTTTAACGTCTTTAAAACGCAGCCGATCGATTGCAACAATATCAGCACCAATTTCTTGCCTACCCTGCTCATCGAGAAACAGATCCAGACGACGACGGGCACCAATACGCATATGGTGGTCACATTTGGGACAAACATCTTGGTTGCGTTCAAGCTCTGGACGGTAAAGAGGCGCCGCACATTTGGGGCACTTTTTCCACAAGCCCTCAGGAACAGCGCTCGATTTATTGTTGTTTGATGATGCAGGACCCGAGGGTCGAATGCGTTTGAGCCAATCCATCAATTTACCTTTTAAACAGTTAGCCAATAATTGCTAATCAATTATCAGAAATTTTGCCTATTCTATCACGAGAAAAGCCTCATCGATAAGCCAAAGGCGAGTAAAAATTACACTTTTTAATATTTAGCTTATTTTTTTGCTTCATTAATGAATGCTTTAACCTTTTGCGGGTCTTTAATCCCAGGGCTAGACTCAACACCACCACTAACATCCACCATATAGGGTTTGGTCATTGCCACGGCTTGGTTAACATTTTCTGCAGTTAAGCCACCGGCAAGAATTAATTGATAATCGGTAGTGGTCGGCAAACGACTCCAGTCAAAACTATGGCCTGTGCCGCCATAGAGGTCATCACTCCAAGCATCAAACAAAAAACCACCCTCGGCGCTATAGGCAGCAACTTCAGTATTAATATCTAAACCTTCGCGCATGCGCACAGCTCGGATAAATGGGAAATTAAACTGATGACAAAACTCTGGGGTCTCATCGCCATGGAACTGAATAAAATCAGGTTTAACCTGCTCAATCACCTGTTTTACTAATAATTCACTGGGATTAACCAGAAGCACAATAGCTAGGCAGTCGCTCGTTATCGAGGCGCGTATTTTTGCCGCCTGTTCAAGATTGACGTAGCGCGGGCTTTTCTCATAGATCACTAGACCTAGGGCGTCAGCACCCTGATGCTGTGCCATCTGTGCCTGTTCAGAACTGGTAATGCCGCAAATTTTTACACGAACTGTCATCGCTTACTCTTCTGTATTGTTCAATGTTGCAGGTAAAAAAACTGGACCCTTAGCGAGCATGGGCAACCCAAATGTAGCCGGATAATCTACCGCTACTAAATAGAGCCCATCGGGGGCAGCCGTTGCGGCACTTTTACATCGATCACCCTGCGCCAATAATGCTTGAATCCATTGGGGTTGTTGGCGAGCTACGCCCACCTCTAAAAGAGAGCCTACTATATTTCGCACCATATGCAATAAAAAAGCATTAGCAGTAATTTCAAATATCACCAAATCACCACGGCGAAAAACCTTCGCCTGATGAACATTGCGATAGGGAGAATTTGACTGACAGCCTGATCCACGAAAAGCCGAAAAATCTTGTTCGCCTAACAAATACTCACAGCTCTCTTGCATTAGTGAAATATCTAGCGGCTTTTTAACCCAAGTGACAGCACCGGACATAATCGCCGGCCTAGTTAGGCTGTTATCAATGACGTAACGATAGGTTCTGGCTCCTGCACTAAAGCGGGAGTGGAAATCTTGGGTTATTTTATCAGCCCAAATTAACGCGATACTATTGGGTAACTGGCTATTAGCACCCTGCACCCAGCTGTAACCACTGCGCTCAGCTGCCGTATCGAAATGTATTACCTGATGACTGGCATGAACGGCGCTATCGGTGCGGCCTGCACAGTGAATAATTACGGGACAATTGGCCACATAACTCAGTGCTGTTTCGATTTCTTGTTGCACAGAAGGGCTATGTTTTTGACGCTGAAACCCACAGAAATCTGCACCCTGATATTGAACAATAGCCGCATACCTAGAGACACCCGAGGGCAACTGTTGACCCTCCGGCATTTTGCAACCCTCTGTATAAATCCAATCAGTCACAGGCTTTTCCATTAACTAGGTTTCAATACTATCGAGTATTTCACGGGCCTTTGCCTTGCCCTGTTTATCCGCTTCACTAATAATTTCTTCAAGAATAGATTGAGCGCTTTCAATATCACCCATCTCTATGCACAGTGAGGCCATGTCGAGCTTGATTTGGAGCGGGTCAATTTCCAGAGTGTCTTCTTCAAAAGAAACCGGCTCAAAGTCTTTTGCTAATGGCTTAGCCGGGTCACTGTCTTCGCTTAACTGCGCCTTTAATTCATCGAGCCCGGGCAAATTCATAGCTATTTCGGCAGGCTCCTGCTCTTGCTCTTGCTCTTCATCTGACGCCGGAGGCTCATCTTTAACTTTCGCCTTTGCGGGCTGCTCTTCGGGGGCAGTGAACATATCATCTTGAGCATCACCCTCGGCAAAGGGCCCATCAAGAACTGATTCGGCTAGTGAATCTTCTGAGGACTTAGAGGACGAATCTTCACCAGACTTGCGTTTACTGCGATTGATAATAATTGCTATCAAAATAGCCGCTACAAAAAACCATAGATCAATCGGTAGCTGCTTTAACTTAGTAATAGTTTGGCTTGCATCCTGTGACCTTAACTGCGCCAAAAACTGCTCGAGCTGATTAACCGACTCAACCTGAACAGGCTGACTAACCTCAGTGTGCTTAACTTGAATCGGCTGAGTTGATGGCTGCTCAACCACCGCTTCTGACGACTTATCTTCGACAGCGTTCTCGATTAATAACATCGAGTCATCCGCTACCACATCATCAACAGGTAGTTCTTTTAGCCCAGTGTTGGGTAGCTGTGATGCTGTCTCTGGCTCAACCACTAACAGGCTTTCTTGAATCTTTTCATCCACTTCAACTTCAGCCACAACATCAACATCAGCCTCGATCTCAACTTCAGCCTCAGGCAGGGCTTTTTCCACCGGCAGATCATCAACAGCTGTATCCTGCTTTTGCACTGGCTCTTCAGCTATCAGTTCTGTTGATTCCATCGATGGCACTGCAA
>JABBBH010000013.1:0-15991 GCA_018607525.1 SAR92 clade bacterium | reverse complement strand
TTTTGCACTGGCTCTTCAGCTATCAGTTCTGTTGATTCCATCGATGGCACTGCAATTGGGTCAAGCTGAGGAATACTAAGACTGGAGTTTTCTGCAGAGACCACAACCTCTGGTGCTTTAGTCACGGCAAGAGCGATAGGAAAGGTGACCACCGAGCCCTCAATGAGCTTGGTACTATCAGCTTCTAAAAAGGCTTCAGGGTTGTGTTCATAAACAGCATCCATGGCCTGTGCCATAGCCATACCCTGAGGGCGCAATCGCAGGGCAACATTCCATAATGTGTCACCTATCACCACGGTATGGCTTGGCTGAATAGCGCTAACCTGTATTTCTTGGGGGTCGCCATCGCTCTCATTCGCGACCACCGAACAACCCAGAGAAAAAATAACGGCAAATGCAATCGACTTGCTAAGCGAAAAAGCGCCTGTCCAACCTGATCTAAATGCCTTTATCTGTCTCATTGTTTTTCTCATTGTGAGTTCAATTAATTACCGCTCAACCAAAATTCTCAGCATACGACGCAATGGCTCAGCAGCACCCCATAATAACTGATCACCTACGGTAAATGCAGACAGGTATTGATCACCCATATTCATCTTACGCACGCGCCCTACTGGCACCTGAAGACCTCCGGTAACTGCGGCTGGTGTTAGGTGCTCAACGGATGCCTCTTTAGTATTTGGCACAAATTTCGCCCACTGATTGGCTTCTGCCAGCATTGACTCTATTTCGTCCATAGGAACATCCTGAGTCAATTTAATCGTCAGCGCCTGACTGTGACAGCGCATAGCGCCAATTCTCACGCAGAGGCCGTCTAGGGGAATAGGATTACCTTCTAAACCAAGAATTTTGTTGGTTTCAGCCTGATTCTTCCACTCTTCTCTACTCTGACCATTTTCAAGTTGCGAATCAATATAGGGCAGTAAGCTTCCCGCTAGTGGGTAACCCCAATTATCTACAGGAAAGCTATCAGAACGGAGGGTATCGGTTACCTGTCGATCAATATCAAGAATAGCCGACGCAGGGTTAGCCAAACTCTCTGCCACAGTTTGTTTGATAACACCCATCTGAGAAATTAGTTCACGCATATTTTGCGCACCAGCGCCCGAAGCCGCTTGGTAGGTCATTGAGCTGACCCATTCCACTAAGTTGGCATTAAATAACCCACCCAGAGCCATGAGCATTAGGCTGACAGTACAGTTACCGCCAATATAATCTTTTACGCCGTTAGCCAAGCCATCCTCAATCACCTTTGAGTTAACCGGATCGAGAACAATTATAGAATTCTCTTCCATACGCAGGGCTGAGGCAGCATCAATCCAATACCCCTGCCAACCACTTTTACGTAACTCTGGATAGACTTTTTTGGTAAAATCGCCGCCTTGGCAGGTGACAATAATATCCATCTTCGCTAGCGCATCAATATCAAAAGCACTTTTCAGCAGTGGCGTTTCAACACCCACATCGGGACCTTTTTGACCTGCCTGTGAGGTGGTAAAGAATATGGGCTCTATATCTTTAAAATCCGATTCTTCACGCATACGCTCCATTAACACTGAGCCCACCATGCCTCGCCAACCTACAAAACCTGTTTTTTTCATTGAATAAACCTTTTCGATCTTTGTTTCAAAAATTATTTACAGTGCAGCAACTACTGCATCACCCATTTCAACTGTGCCCACCAGCTTACAGCCTTCGGTTTGAATGTCCGCGGTTCGCAACCCGCTATCCAATACCGAACTCACTGCCTGCTCAATGGCAATAGCCGCTTCTGGAGCACCTAGAGAATATCTAAGCATCATTGCCACTGACAAAATAGTCGCCAACGGATTCGCTATAGACTGACCTGCAATATCCGGTGCTGAACCATGACAGGGCTCGTACATACCACCACTATTCTTGTCCAATGATGCCGAGGGCAACATACCAATAGAACCGGTTAACATCGCCGCTGTATCCGATAAAATATCGCCAAACATATTGCCAGTAACCACCACATCAAACTGCTTAGGGTTCATTACAAGCTGCATAGCCGCATTGTCGACATACATATGACTTAATTCAACTTCGGGATAATCAGCCGCCATATCGCTAATTACTTCACGCCAAAGGACAGTAGCTTCCAAGACATTGGACTTATCCACTGAGCATAGACGCTTATCGCGAACCATTGCTGCCTCAAAAGCCATTTTACCAATACGACGTATTTCTGATTCGTTATATTTATAAGTGTTATAGCCCTCGCGCTGACCATCTTCAAGAGTCCGTATACCTCTTGGTTCACCAAAATAGATACCACCCACTAATTCACGAACAATCAAGATATCTAAACCAGAAACAAATTCTGGCTTTAACGATGAAGCATGAGCTAACTGCGGATACATAATCGCTGGCCGCAAATTACCAAATAAGTCTAACTCTGAACGAATAGTTAACAGGCCTTTTTCCGGGCGCAAATGACGCTCGACATCATCCCACTGAGGCCCACCCACAGCACCTAACAAAATCGCATCAGATTGACGTGCCTTATCCAAAGTTTCTTGCGGACAGGGTGATCCCACGGCATCCAAACCAGCACCACCTAGGTGGGCGTAATCCAACTCAACACCCAAGCTGAACTTTTCATCCACACGCTGTAATACTTTAACCGCCTCAGCGACAATTTCCGGGCCTATGTTGTCACCCGGTAAAATTAGTACTTTTTTACTCATTATTTAATTGCTCCAAATACCCAGGGCTGACTTGCTTCCCTAGTTTTTTCATACTCTTTAATTGCATCTGCTGATTGCATGGTAAGGCCTATTTCATCCAGCCCCTGAACCAGGCAGTCTTTACGAAATACATCAATTTCAAAATCAAAACTTTCGCCATTGGGGCGAATAACCTTTTGAGCGACTAAATCAATGGTTAATTGATAGCCCTGGGCAGCGTTCATCTCTTTAAACAAAACATCAACCTGCTGCTCGGTTAAAATCACCGGCAAAAGCCCATTCTTAAAACAGTTGTTATAAAAAATATCGGCATAACTGGGTGCAATAATGGTTCTAAAGCCATAGTCTTCTAAAGCCCAGGGTGCATGCTCTCGGCTCGAACCACAACCAAAGTTTTTTCTTGCCAATAAAATTGAAGCATCTTTATAGCGCGGCTTATTGAGAGGGAAATCTTTATTGACTGGCCGATGACTACAGTCTTGCCCGGGCTGACCCTCATCCAAATAACGCAACTCGTCAAACAAATTAGGACCAAAGCCACTGCGTTTGATAGATTTCAAAAATTGCTTGGGGATAATCATATCGGTATCAACATTAGCGCGATCCATTGGACCAGCGATACCGCTGTGCTGTGTAAATGCCTTCATGACTGCTCTCCCGAAAAAGTTCTAACATCCACAATATGACCCGTAATAGCTGCAGCTGCAGCCATTTCTGGGCTCATTAAATGGGTGCGACCGCCACTACCCTGTCTCCCCTCAAAATTGCGGTTTGAGGTAGAGGCACAGTGTTCACCAGCACCTAATTTATCGGCATTCATAGCCAAACACATGGAACAACCAGGCTCTCGCCAATCAAGACCCGCTGCAATAAATATCTTATGCAAACCCTCGGCTTCTGCCTGTTCCTTGACCATTTGCGAACCGGGAACCACTAAGGCCTGTTTAACCGATGATGACACTCTGTGCCCCTCGACAATCTTGGCCGCAGCACGCATATCTTCAATGCGCGAATTGGTACAGGAACCAATAAATACTCTGTCCACATAGACTGAGGTAATAGGAGCACCACCTTCAAGGCCCATATACTCTAGGGCACGCTCAACACCTTTTTGCTTAACCTCATCAGTCTGATCTTCCACTTTAGGAATATTAGCTGTCACTGGTACCACCATTTCTGGGGATGTTCCCCAGGACACCTGCGGCGCAATAGCATTGCCGTCAATACTGACTTCAGTATCAAACACCGCATCAGCATCACTGACTAGCGTTCGCCAATACTCCGCCGCCTGTTCAAATATGTCGCCGCTGGGCATAAACTGACGACCCTTGCAGTAATCCACTGTCTTTTCATCCACTGCCACTAGACCCACACGAGCGCCAGCTTCAATAGCCATATTACAGACCGTCATTCGTCCTTCGATAGACATCTCTCTAAATACCGAGCCCGCAAACTCAATTGCATGACCATTGCCGCCCGCTGTGCCAATGTCAGCAATAATAGCCAAAACCACATCCTTAGGTGTTACACCTGCACCGAGTTCACCTTCCACAGTGACCCGCATGTTTTTCATCTTTTTGGTTACTAGACATTGTGAGGCCAAAACATGTTCAACTTCTGAAGTACCTATACCATGTGCCAAGCAGGCAAGTGCACCGTGAGTTGCTGTATGAGAATCACCACAGACCACAGTAAAACCAGGCATGGTTGCGCCAAGCTCAGGGCCCATAACATGCACAATGCCCTGCCCCATTTCGTTCATCTTGAATTCTTTGATGCCAAAATGATCACAGTTATCATCCAAGGTTTGCACCTGAATACGTGAGGTAGCGTCAGGAATACCCGCAACCCCTGCCGCGCGCTCAGCAGGATCTGTAGAAATATTATGATCAGGCGTTGCCACATTGGTATCTAGGCGCCAAGGCTTCCGACCGGCTATACGCAATCCCTCAAAGGCTTGCGGCGAGGTCACTTCATGCAAAATATGCCGATCAATATAAATAAGTGCAGAGCCATCTTCATTTTTCTTAACTAAATGACTATCCCACAATTTGTCGTAAACGGTTTTTCCCGACATAGGGTTCTCCTAAAATTTCAATATTGCGCTTATTTTACTAATAAACTATGATGAAATAAATTCATATTTTTCATGATTATAATTCCAATACAGAATACTTAAGAAGATAACTTGATGAGTAACCCAAATGGATAATCAAAGCCTGCAAGCCTTTGTCACTGTTGCTGAATGTGCCTCTTTCTCGCTAGCCGCAGAACGGCTGCATTTAACCCAATCAGCCGTGAGTAAGCGCATAGCCACATTAGAACATCAGGCTGGAAAAAAACTATTTGACCGCATTGCCCGCCAAGTCACGCTTACCGAGGCTGGGGCTGCACTATTGCCGCGAGCGCAGCATATTCTTCAAGAGTACGCTGCGGCAGTTCAGGCGATCAATGATTTATCCGGCGATGCCAACGGTAAGCTTAATTTAGCCATTAGCCACCACCTAGGCCTCCATCGACTACCGCCTATTCTTAAAGCCTTTGCGCGCAAGCACCCGTTGGTGCAGTTAGAAATTGAATTTATGGATTCCGAAAAGGCCTATGAAAATGTACTGCAAGGACATTCAGAGGTTGCAGTGGTCACCTTAGCACTTGACGAACAGCCCAATATCTCCAGAAAGCAGGTATGGACGGACCCCCTTAAATTTATTTGTGCACCCGACCACCCACTGGCAAAAATCCATCAGCCTAGCCTGCAAGATTTATCCCAATATCCGGTCATACTGCCGGGAATAAATACCTATACGGGACGAATCATACAAAACCTATTTGAGTCGCAGAATGTGCCACTTAAGGCCCCTATGTCGACTAATTATCTAGAGACTATCAGTACCATGGTAGAGATTGGCTTGGGTTGGAGTATGTTGCCGGAAACTCTGATTAAAAATCTCCATGTTATGACAACCGATCATACTCAGGTTGCGCGGGAGTTAGGTTATATTCACCATACTAAACGCAGCTTATCGAATGCGGCTGTAGCGTTTATTAAAATGCTTGAAAATGCGCAGAATAGCGCGAGCTAATCAGCCTCAAGAGCATTAATTAAATCAGTAAATTCCGCGCCATTTTTAGGATTGAGTTTGATCAACAATTTATGTGCCTCTAGTACCTGCTGGCGCACCTCGTCAACCTCTGAGGTAACCGCATCTAGGCAGCGTAATTCTGCATCAAAACCCTCGGGCGATTGCTGGAAAATATCGATAATTTCGTCAAAACTCATACATTCGAGGGTGCGAATAATGGAAGGATTCTGACAAAACAGTTTTACATTCATCTGATACTGTTCGCGACAATGTAATCCCAGTTTCGCGATCAAACCTAACGTAGTGCTATCCACCGCTTTGGCATCCAACATATCCACCACCATCGACTGCACATTATTGTTGCCAAAAAGCACATCCATATAACGATTAAGCGAGCCACTTAGGGTAAGGCGTACATCACCAACTAACTTGATAAGATAGTGATCGGCTTTATCCGATATGAGTATCTGGCCCTGACTCACTCTGCGCCCCCAGTTAACAACAGCACTGAAACGTCATCTTCAAGATCTTTAATACCATCAATAAATAAACCCTTTTTAAGCGCCCTAATACTCACCGAGCGATTACTGAGATAACGCAATAATCGGGTTTCTTTATCAGTAATTTCTTTACCTGGTAATAATTCAAACACACCATCAGATAATAAAACCAATGCAAATTTTTCGGGCAGCTGAATTTCTTCAACATTCCAGGTAGCCTCTTTAAAAATGCCCGCAGGTTTTCCCTTACCCGGCAGATAAGTTGCTTTGCCGTCAACAATCAAAATTGGCGACGGCTGATGAGCCCCTACCACGTATCTTAGCTTGCTGGTTTCAGTATCCAAAGAGCCCGCGACAATAGTCAGATGCTTATCTATTTCCGAATTTAGTAACTGCTGATTAATTGACTCAACAAAACCCTCGGGCGCCTTTACTAAGGCCTCAAATTCTTCCTCTCGGGCATGGCGACGAATAATTCGATTGGCAATAAAATGGATTAACACTGTGACAAATGCAGATGAAGCACCATGACCAGAAACATCCACGAAATAAAACAATATATAGCGGCCCAAAACAAACTGATAACCCACATAGTCGCCACTCAAATAAAGCGATGGCGCCATTGAATGGGCAATTTCAAAATTACCACAGCGCAAAGGCCCTTCAGGCATGAGGTTTTTTTGAATCTCCAAACCTGCTTTTTGATCCTGCTCTAACAGCTGGACAGTACGATTGAGCTTGGTATTGCTCTGCTTGAGACGCTCTGAATATTCAAGTTCCATTCGGCGCACAGTAGCAAGTTTGGATAGCCGCTCAAATACGGGGGGTATATCGCGATGCTTGGGGTCTTCCTCGAGTATATCCGCCGCGCCCAGTCGGAAATATGAAGTTTCATTGCCAACAGCCTCTTCGTCCAGTGCTACCACAACAAGAAAGTCACTAAAAAACTGGCTCAAGAAATCGTTATCGAAGGTATGGGTTTTTAGAAATTGTGAAGGGACAACAACCGGCTGATTCAGAGGATCTGTGCAAAGGACCTGCAAATTATCGAGATTATCAGCAGTCAAACAGCTCCAACCAATCGATTGGAAACAGCTAAGCAAACAGTCTGTTGCCTCAGTTTTATCATCAATAATGATAACTGGACCTTTTAACTCACTCATTAAGCTTTCACTTTATCGGTGTTAAGCCGGCCTTTTATATAATTATACAACAACGGATGCCCCCCTAAGGACTGGATTAATAATCTTCTAGATCATCAAACTCATCATCAACAGTACCATCATTTACTTCATAGGCTCTTTTTTGTAAGTAGACATCACGAATAAGACTGTAACTATCGCCAGAAAGCATATTATCGTAATTCAAAAGCGCAGCGCGCATGGATACAACGCTTAGACCTGTAGTCGCCATTTTCTGGCTATCTTCATCAATATAATCAATGGGGTCGGTAATATCATCAACAAACCGAGCCGGTGCATCGCGCAAGGTTGTGGGACCCATAAGCGGCAACATGATGTAGGGACCCGCAGGCACGCCCCACTTACCTAAGGTTTGACCAAAGTCTTCCCCATCAGTTTTTTTCAAGCCCAGGCCGGAAGCCACATCAAACAGACCGGCAACACCAAGAGTGCTGTTAAGGGTAAAACGCCCCAAATCTACGGAGGCCTGCGAAACCTTGCCCTGCAGAAGGTTATTTGAGGCATTGGTAATTTCTTTAAGATTGCTAAATAGATTAGAAATTCCACGCTCAACCGGGTCTGGCGTGACTGCCACATAAAACTTTGCAACAGGTTTTAGAAGGTAGTCGTCTAGAGTTTGATTAAAACTAAAGATCGAACGATTGATTTTTTCGAACGGGTCAGACTCATTGACCGGGTTAGCGGCAGTCTGAAAAGAAAGTAATAATACCAGTGATAATACATACCTAATCACTACAAAGGATTTAGACATTATTTTCCCCTATGGAAGTTATTATTATTCTACTGTTTGAGCGGCAAACTATTCAACCGAAAACCACCAGAATTAAAGTATTTTTTTATCATGACATGAAAAAATCAAAAACGCCTGAGCTTCTCATGTAACTGTTGCCAAATTTTATCTAGGCGTTTTGCCGAAATAGGTATCTTTGTACCCAACTGCTGAGCAAATAATGAGACCCTATATTCTTCAAGTGCCCATTGATAGGATTCAAGATCCATCGTCAGAGCCCGCGAAAACAGACTGGTGTCATAATCAGATACGCGCTCTGTAAACGACTGTATTTCTTCGAGCCACTGCCTGTCTTTTGAGACCTGCATAGGCAGTTTTTCCAAACGAACCTCAATGGCGCGAATATAGCGTGGATACTGCTCAATTTGCTCACAGCTCATATGACTTATTGTTGCCGGCATAAACAATCTACTAACCTGTACATCGATATCAGACTTAGCATAGACCGCCGCAAGATTCATCGCTCTTATCTGCTTGCGACACTGGTGCAACAGGGGCAGACAGGTTTCAATAATCTCTGCCATCTGCTGCGCTATTCCAACAACTTCGCTTAAACCCTCGTGATAGCGTCGTTCAAACTCATTCTGATCGCGAACCGCACTCCCATCGGCAAACATCGACTGCTGAAAGCTCGCACTAATTATGGCATCCACCAGAACCTGTCGCTGCCCGACCGCTGCCGCCTTTAATGCTAAATCAGAACCACGCAGTAAATGCTTATTAAGGTAATTAATTTGCTGACGGCCTTTGATTAAAGCCAGCCTTAACTGTCCCTGAATAGTTAAATTTTCCGCTACTAAGGGATTATCCTGTAACTCAATATCCACCGCTTCGCCGCTATCCCTTAAGCAGGGCCAAGCTTTAATAGTCATTGCGCCTCGTTTTAGACTAATGACTTCAGGCAAGCTATCAAAATCCCATTCCGTAATATTCTTACGGCTTAATTCGTCATTCGAAGACTGTTTTAGGCCCTGGCTAATCTGCTGTTTAAAGTCTATCTGCAGCTGCTCTAAACTGCGGCTAACGGCCACTGATTCACCCTGCTCATCTTGCAGAATAAAGTTCGTCAAATACCAACTATCCAATACATCCTGTCGCCAGTCTGAATCGGCAATTTTTACCCCAGACAACCGATGCAGCTGCTCGGCAAGCACTTCGGTTAGAGGCCTATCCTGGGCTCTTGTAGTTAGTAGTATCTTATCCACAAAGTCGGGTACAGGAACAAAGTGACGCCTGAGCTGTTTTGGCAATCCCTTAACCAAGGCAATACATTTGTCGCGCAACATACCCGGCACGACCCATTCAAAGTAAAATCTAGGTACCTGATGGAGAATAGGCAGAGGAATAGCAACGCTCACACCATCTTGCCCATGCCCCGGCTCAAAGCGATAAGTTAAATTAAAATCTAATCCACCACAGCTAACATGCTCAGGAAACTGTGCCTGCTCATCAACCGATAGGCCTCGCAACAGTAATAATTCACGAGTTAATTTGAGAATAGAGGCGTCTTTACCCTCAGCTTCTTTACGCCATTGATCAAAGGCGACCTGATTATAGATACCCTGTGGAACACGCTCATCATAGAAGTTATAGATAATTTTTTGCTCTGCCACTAAGTCGCGACGCCTAAAGCGATCCTCAAGCGCCTGCAGTTCTTCTAATAAACTTTGATTATGCTTTAAGAATCTACCCTTACCCCGATAGCCATGCTCCACTAGTGCCTGCTGAATAAATACATTGCGCGCATCTTCGGGGGCCAGTTTTCCGTAGGCAGTGAGTCTTGCCTCGACAATGGTCAGACCAAACAGCGTTTGCCGCTCCTTGGCCATTACTAGGCCATTCTTACCATGATAAAAAGGTTCGCTGTAGGTCTTTTTGACCAGATGAGCCGCCAGTGAAGGCAACCAATCAGAATCAATTTTGGCCACATTAAGGGCGAACTGTTTGGTGGTTTCCATCAAGGAACCAGCCACAATCCATTTCGGCGGTTTTTTACTCAAACCCGAACCCGGGAAGATAAATAACTTGCGATTTCTGGTGCCTAAAAACTCCCATTTATCCTGACGATTTGCTACCTGCCCCAATAAACCCGCGATTAAAGCGCAGTGCACAGAACGATAATCAGCCGGCTGTTTGTTATCCGTTAAACCCAAGCTGCGACAGGCACTATGAACCTGATGATGAAGGTCTCGCCACTCTTTCATTCGCAGGGGCGATACAAAATTAGCACGACAATATTTAGCAAACTGATTACCTGAAAGTTCTTGGCGCTTTTCCTCAAAATGCTGCCAAAGATTAACCAGTGATAAAAAATCAGAATCTTCATGCTGCCACTGCTTATGGCTAAGATCGGCAGCCTGTTGTTTATCTGCCGGTCGCTCTCTGGGGTCCTGAATACTCAAACCGGTAGTGATCATCATTAATTCACTGAGCGAATCCAACTTAGAGGCTTCAACCAGCATGCGGGCAAATTTAGGATCCAGTGGAATAGCCACTAAGGTCTTACCTAAGCGAGTGAGCGCACCCTTTTTATCAACCGCCTGCAACTCCTCTAGCAACTTATAGCCATCATTGATCATGCGTGAATCAGGCTTATCAATAAATGGAAAATCTCGAATATCGCCAATCCTTGCATGGAGCATTTGCAAGATCACAGCAGCCAGATTGGTACGGATAATTTCAGGGTCTGTATATTCGGCGCGAGAAGCAAAGTCCTCCTCAGAATACAGTCGATAACAGGTACCCTTTTGGACCCGACCACAGCGACCCGCACGCTGATTGGCACTGGCCTGCGATATAGCCTCGATAGGTAATCGCTGAACTTTGGTACGGTAACTGTAGCGGGATAGTCGAGCGCGGCCAGCATCGATCACATAACCAATACCTGGCACCGTTAATGAAGTTTCAGCCACATTGGTACTCAGCACTACCCTTCGCCCCTTATGAGGTGAAAATATCTTTCGCTGTTCAGCAAGACTTAACCGAGCATAGAGTGGCACTACTTCAAGATGGGGAATTTGCGCTCGCCGAATAGCCAAGCTAGTTTCTCTAATTTCACGCTCGCCACTCAAAAAAACCAATACATCACCCTGTTTTTTAAGGGACTCAATATCTAACAATCGATCAATGATTAATCGATCCAAATCAAGGGTGCTTTCCTGCATATTGTCATAAACAATATCCACCGCAAAGTTACGCCCCGAAACCTCAGCCACAGGCGCATCATTAAAGTGTTTAGAAAACTTTTCTACATCAATAGTCGCTGAGGTAATAATCAGCTTCAGATCCGGTCGCTTGGGTAATATTTGCTTTAAATAACCCAACAAGAAATCAATATTCAGACTGCGTTCATGGGCCTCATCAATAATAATGCAGTCATAGGCACTCAGATATCGATCGCGTTGTATCTCAGCCAACAAGATACCATCGGTCATCAGCTTAATTAGGGTGTCGCGATTGGACTGATCAGAAAACCTCACCTGATAACCCACCTTATCACCCAGAGTAGTTTTCAGCTCCTCAGCCAGCCGGCTGCCCACCGAGCGAGCGGCAATTCGACGCGGTTGAGTATGGCCAATTAATCCACGTCGCCCACAGCCGGCCTGAAGACAAATTTTAGGCAGCTGCGTGGTTTTACCCGACCCCGTTTCACCGGCAATCACCACCACCTGATTTTCTTGAATGAGATCGCGAATTTCATCTGCTCGCGCACTAACCGGAAGGTCAGGGAAACTAATCTCAGGAAAAGAGCCTGTACGTTTTTCCACCCAGTCCTGTGACTTAGCCACTGCAGTCGACCATTTTTCCCAAAGTGAAGCCTGCTCCTTTGGCTTGTCAGCAATGCGCTCAATTTTTTGTAATTGCTGGGTTAAGCGATATAGATCACGACTCAGTACCGCAGGCACAAGTTTCGACGCTAACTGTCGAAATTGCTGGGTTTGATGAGGTATTTTGGTAGGCAGTATGCTGTCCACCTTAGAAGCGCACATAGATCAACTTACTGAGTCGTATCCTGCCAAACACATTGGCCACTGGCATCCTTAATGGTATCGAGTTTCTGCTGGTGACTGCTTAGCTCAGCGTCACTGGCTTTAATAACCTTAAGGGGTGAACGATCAACAGAGAGCCGGCGAACCCCCGAACTGGCGCCTGAAGAGCCCTTGTCGGCACTGGATTGATCGTTAATATTTAAATTGACCTGACCACCGGTCATGATCAAGTAAACATCCGCTAAAATTTCAGCATCTAATAGTGCGCCGTGTAGATCCCGCTGTGAATTATCAACTGCATAACGCTTACACAGGGCATCAAGATTATTTCTCTGACCCGGATGTTTATTTCTAGCTACGGCAAGGGTGTCAATAATCGAGCAGAGTCCAGCAATCGACTTGGGATATTTGGTCAGCTTGGATAATTCATGGTTAATAAAGCCCACATCAAAGGGCGCATTGTGAATCACTAGTTCCGCATCGCCAACAAAGGCCAAAAACTCATCCACAATGTTTGCAAAGAGTGGCTTATCTTCAAGAAATTCATCGGTGATTCCATGCACCTGCATGGCACCCTCATCAACCTTTCGCTGAGGATTAATATATTGATGGTAGTGTTTGCCCGTCAACTTACGATTAACTAGCTCAACACAGCCAATTTCAATAATACGATGATCCTGAGAGGTCTCAAGGCCGGTAGTTTCTGTATCTAAAACAATCTGTCTCATGGGTTCACTCAATCCAACTTATCAATCTAGCTCATCAATGCCACGATTGGCCAACTGATCAGCTATTTCATTTTCTCTATGGCCACTATGGCCCTTAACCCATTGCCAATCAATACTATGCAGCACAACTAAATCATCTAACTGCTTCCACAGATCTGCATTTTTAACCGGCTTTTTAGCGGCAGTTTTCCAGCCTTTCTTTTTCCAATTTGGCATCCATTCCTGAATACCCTTTAATACATAGGTGGAATCGGATGTGACCTGAACCTCACAGGATCTCTGCAAAGCCATCAACCCCTGAATAACTGCCATCAATTCCATACGGTTATTGGTGGTATCTGGCTCCCCGCCCCACAGCGAGCGCTCATTATCGCCATAGCGCAAAAGTGCACCCCAACCACCTGGGCCAGGATTACCTCTACAGGCACCATCAGTAAAAATTTCTACGCTTTTCATTGTTATTCTGTATTACCTGTTGTTGATTGATTAATCGACTCACGTTTAGTGCCATAAGACTCAGCCGCCAAGGGCCGCCAAGAGGTCGATGTATTTCTTATTCCGCCCGCCACACGCTTGACGGCATGAATCATATAAAAATTACCCAGCGGAAAGCCGATCTTTTGACAGGTTCGCTCCCAAAGAGAACAGTGCTCCAACCAACCTTTACGCTCAACAGGTAAATTATAAGCGCCATTCTGCATCCCCGTCACCTCGCAATTAAGCAATGACAGCCAATCATGGATACGGCACTTTCTCAGCCCAAAAAAATCATACTCAGGGCGACGGGTAAACAACCGCATAGGCCATTTAACCAGCCCCAAAGGTCCAAGGGGGTTGAAAACACAAAGAATCAAATGCCCGCCCGGCGCCAAAACTCTAGCCGCCTCCGACAAAACTGCTTGCGGGGATTCTGAATACTCCAGAGCATGCTGAATAATCGCCACATCTAGCGTATCGGAGGGTAAGGGCAAATCTTCATAGTTGGCTACTGCAGAACTACAATCAAAAGTTAAGTCTCCACTCAAAGGACGAATATAAAACTGGTGCAACTGATCAAAAGGCTCCAATGCACAGCCTGCACCAGTTAAACCCAAATGCATAAGCCGATAGCCCGACAGATTCGCACAGTCCCGTGCCAAAAGCTGTTTTTCAGCATCCAGTAAATACTGACCAAACTGTTGGTTTTTCCAGCTCTCCAGCGCCAACGCCCGAGACTCTGGCCTAATAGCCAGATACTTAGAAAATATTGAGGTAAACAGTGCGCGGTTAAATTTCATAAATCATTAATAAAAAATAATAAATTAAATCCTACCATGTTCCAAACTAATCCCCTACCGGATTAAGCATTAAAAAGAGCTTCATATTTTTTGTTCTGTTGTTAATACCGACGATGATCGTTACAATCCCGCTCCCTAAAAAAAAGGTCTACCTTAAGTCTATGCTGTTACCCAAGTCGAAAACCAACATATTCTACCTCTGCCTGCTGGTTATCAGTCTTAGGCTTGTAGGATGTGCACCCTTCGAAGATAACATCAAAACCTCAAAATTAGACGATCAACCGGCAGCTGAAAAAGCCCCAATTATTGATCTAAACGCGACCCAAACCCTACCCAAAAGTGCCGCAGAGCTTGAAGAGCAAAAACTAGAAGACTCTAAACAGCTATCTGAGCAAATTTTGACGACTGAGTCAGAGGAACAAGCCAATATTGAACAGCAAGAGCCTGAAGCCCCCGTGGACCTGTGGCAACGTTTGCGCGATGGCTTTGAAATTACACCTGAAAAACTTCCTTATACAGCTAATAAGCAACTCAACCGCTACCTTAAGAACCCGCATAATCTCAATATATTATTTAAGCGTTCAACACCCTACCTGTTCCACGTCACCGAACAGTTAGAAAATGCCAATCTCCCCCTAGAACTGGCACTATTACCCATTGTTGAAAGCAACTATGATCCGCTAGCATATAGCCCAAGTCATGCCGTAGGCCTATGGCAGTTTATTCCATCTACAGCAACTTCATTAGGGCTAGAAAGAAGTCGCTGGTATGAGGGCCGTCGCGATGTGGTGCAATCCACAGCCGCCGCCGCAACCTACCTTGCCTACCTCAACAAACAATTTAGTGGCAACTGGATGCATGCCCTCGCCGCCTACAACTCAGGTGAAGGTGCGGTAAGAAAAGCTATTCGCAAAAACCGTCGCCTCGGCAAAACCACCGATTTCTGGTCACTGCGACTGCCCCGAGAAACAAAAAACTACGTACCGCAACTGATGGCCCTTGCCAGTATTGTTAAAGATGCTGATAAACATCAAATAAAATTACCTGAAATCGAAAACAGTAGCTTTTTTGATATTGTCGAACTTCCCGGGCAAATCGAACTCACAAAAATCATCGAAGTCACTGGGGTTGATGAAGTCATCTTTACCCAACTCAATTCAGCTTATAGACGCTCTGTGACTCCCCCTAAGACCGGTTACAGCGTTTTACTGCCGGTTGATAAGAGTAGCGTGCTCAGCGACTTCCTAGCCACCACTGACCCATCAACCTGGGCTCAGTACCGAGAATATATTGTTCAATCAGGCGATACCCTGTCGCATATTGCCAAGCGTTACCAACAGACCACGACCCAAATTAAAAGCACCAATCGCCTAAGAAATGATTTTTTACGGGTTGGTCAAATACTGCGCATACCACCCAATGGTGAAGTCGCGGTACTCACAGAATATAAGACCTTACAGACCCAAACCTACACCGTGGTCGCCGGCGATACATTGTCTGAAATTGCCGAAAAACATAAGGTCTCTGTTCGCAATCTAAAGCGCTCAAATAATTTAACCAATAACTTAATTAATGTGGGTCAGGTATTGCTTATTAAGGCGCCTAGCAATCCTAAGGCGACACCCATAAGAAAGCTTAACTACCAGGTTCGCAGTGGCGATTCGCTGTATCTAATAGCCAAGAAATTTAATCTAAAGATTTCTGATATTAC
>JABBBH010000069.1:4609-11951 GCA_018607525.1 SAR92 clade bacterium | reverse complement strand
CAGGGTCAGGGTCAGGGTCAGGTAAATCACCCTACGGTTCTGGTGGCGGTAAACGCAGTGGCGGAAATAGCTTTGGTGGTAATCGATCTGGGTCAGACAGACGCGGCAATCGATAATCACTTTTACTCGGCTCATCTCTTTTGAGTGAGCTCTGTTCGAAACCCTAATTTAGAGAAGATAAATTAATGTTTGAATTTCAGCTAAGCAAAGTAGCAACCTTTAAAAATGACCTATTATCAGGTCTCACTGTTGCCCTAGCGTTGGTTCCTGAAGCTGTGGCATTTGCCTTTGTAGCTGGTGTAGCGCCGCTAGTAGGTCTTTATGCCGCCTTTATGGTGGGTCTTATCACTGCAGTGATTGGCGGTCGTCCGGGTATGATTAGTGGTGCTACCGGTGCCTTAGCAGTGGTTATGGTTTCTTTGGTGGCTCAGCATGGAGTTGAATACCTGTTTATCACTGTGGTACTCATGGGTATCCTGCAAATTGCTGCAGGTATTTTCAAATTAGGTAAATTTATTCGTATGGTACCCCACCCAGTAATGCTGGGCTTTGTTAACGGTTTGGCAATTGTTATTTTCCTAGCGCAGCTGGGTCAGTTTGGCGAAGCCGGTCAGCCGGGTTGGTTAGATGGCACCTTCATGCAGGGTACTATTGTGGATGTAGCCTGGTTGCAGGGCAGTGCTATGAGCATGCTACTGGGATTAGTCCTGTTAACGATGTTGATTATTTATTTCCTACCTAAAATCACTAGAGCTATTCCATCCTCACTGGCGGCTATCTTGGTGGTAACAGGCCTAGTATTAGGTTTTGACCTAGACACTAAGGTTGTGGGTGACGTAGCTTCAATCAGCGGCGGCTTACCCTCTTTCCATATTCCAATGGTTCCATTTACCTTTGAAACACTGATGATCATTCTGCCTTATTCGATTATTTTGGCGGCCATTGGATTGATTGAGTCATTACTGACATTGCGTCTTATTGATGAAATTACTGAAACTCGTGGTCGTGGTAACAAAGAATGTATCGGTCAGGGCGTGGCTAATACTGTGACGGGTTTATTTGGTGGTATGGGTGGTTGTGCCATGATCGGGCAAAGCATGATTAATGTGAATTCTGGGGGACGTGGACGTCTTTCGGGTATTAGTGCAGCTCTGTTTTTGTTGTTATTTATACTAGTTGCATCGCCACTCATTGAACAGATCCCATTGGCAGCACTAATCGGTGTGATGTTTATTGTGGTCATAGGTACCTTTGAGTGGTCTAGCTTTAGAATTATCGGCAAGGTACCCAAAACTGACGCGCTAATTTTAGTCTTAGTTTCTGGTGTTACTGTAGCTACAGATTTAGCGGTAGCAGTGATTGTGGGTGTGATTGTTTCTGCCCTAGTTTTCGCTTGGCAGCATGCCAAGTATATTCGTATTGAAGCCAAAGAAGATCATAAGGGCTCAACGGTCTATGCGGTAACAGGTCCATTGTTCTTTGGCTCGGTCACCTCATTTTTAGAGCGCTTTGATCCCAAGGCTGATAATGACGATGTGGTAATTGATTTTGCACGTTCGCGGGTTGCTGATCACTCGGGTCTCGAGGCCATAGATACCCTAGCAGAGCGATATCTGAAGGCTGGAAAAAATCTTCATCTAGTTCATCTGAGTGAAGAATGTCGCAGACTGTTGACCAAAGCCGGTAATCTGGTTGAAGTTAACGTGATCGAAGATCCTAAATACTTTGTGGCAGACGACAGTCTGGCATAATTATTAAAAAAACTGCCATTTCTGCACTAGTGGCGACTTGAAATTTGGTTTTTTGCCCTTACCTAGATAACAGAGGCAAAAAAAATTGCCAAAGATTAGGTTTAACTAGGAGAGATGGCAGAAATGGCAACAAAGTCAAAAAGCAAAGCAGAAACCATGGGTTTCCAAACTGAAGCAAAACAACTGCTTCAGTTAATGATTCATTCTTTATATTCCAACAAAGAAATATTCTTACGCGAATTAATTTCTAATGCATCCGATGCAACTGACAAGTTGCGTGTTGAAGCCCTAGAAAATAGCGCGCTATACGAAAGTGATGGCGAGCTTAGAATTAGAATTTCGGTCAATGAAGAGGCTAAAACCATTGAGATTTCTGACAATGGTATTGGTATGTCAAAAGATGAGGTTATTGCTAACCTAGGTACCATTGCCAAATCGGGTACTTCTGAATTTCTTAAAAACCTTACCGGTGACCAAAAGAAAGATTCCCAATTAATCGGTCAGTTTGGTGTGGGTTTCTATTCTTCATTCATCGTAGCCAAGCAGGTTGTGGTCGAAACCCGACGTGCGGGTGAGGCAGCTAATGAAGCGGTGCGCTGGACCTCTGAGGGTGAAGCTGACTTTAAAGTTGAGTCCATTGAAAAAGTCGATCGCGGAACCAGTATCACATTGATTCTAAAAGATGATGAGCAAGAGTTTGCCAATAATTGGCGCCTGCGCAGCATTATCAAAAAATACTCTGATCATATTGCTATTCCCGTGCAGATGGAAAAAATTCAGCCACCAGCAGGAGAGGGCGAAGAGCCAAAAGCTGATCAAGCACCTGAATGGGAAGCCATCAACGACGCCAAAGCCTTGTGGACAAAATCACGAAGCGAAGTCAGTGATGATGAGTACAATGAATTCTACCGTCATATATCCCATGATTTTGCCGAACCATTAAGTTGGAGCCACAACCGCGTAGAGGGCAAGCACGAGTACACTAGCTTGCTATATATCCCCGGTATGGCGCCAATGGATCTCTATCAGCGTGAAGCTGCAAGAGGTTTAAAACTGTATATCAAGCGTACCTTTATCATGGACGACGCTGAGCAGTTCTTACCTATGTACCTGCGCTTTGTAAAAGGCGTATTGGACAGTGCCGATCTTCCGTTAAATGTGTCTCGTGAAATACTGCAAAGCACACCGATGGTCGATAGCATTCGCTCAGCCTTAACCAAGCGTATCTTAGATATGCTCGCTAAAATGGCAAAAAGCGAACCTGAAAAGTATGCGTCATTCTGGAGTCAGTTTGGTGCAGTCCTTAAAGAAGGGCCCAGTGAAGATAATGGCAATAGCGAAAAAATTGCCAAATTATTCAGATTTGCTAGTTCAACCAGCGATGGAACTGATCCATCAGTTAGCCTAACTGATTATATTGAGCGCATGAAAGAGGGTCAGGACAAAATTTACTATGTGACTGGCGACAGTCATTCAGTGGTTGCTAACAGCCCCTATTTAGAAGTGTTCCGCAAGCATGGCATTGAAGTGATACTAATGTCTGATCGTATTGATGAGTGGATGATGGGCTATTTAACAGAGTTTGATGGCAAATCCTTCCAAGATGTCGCTCGCGGTGATCTCGATCTAAGCGCCATTATTGGCGAAGACGACAAGACAGATAAAGACAGCAAATCTAAGGCCGAAAAGAAAGATCAAACGGCTGAAGATGCCTTGCTAGAGCGTGTTAAAGGCCTATTAGAGACCAAGGTTGAAGCGGTTAAAAGCACCAGTCGTCTAACTACTTCACCGGCCTGTTTAGTGGTGGGGCAGGATGATATGGGTGAGCAGATGCGAAAAATTATGCAGGCGGCAGGTCAGGCAGTGCCAGAAACCAAGCCTATACTAGAGCTCAATATGGAACACCCCTTAGTGGCTAAACTAGTGGCCGAAAAAGATGATGAAAATGCAGGGCGTTTAGCCTCGGTGTTATTCGACCAAGCAGCATTATCAGCCGGCAGGCAGTTAGAGAACCCCGCGCAGTTTGTGCAGGAACTTAATAAACTGATGTTTCAATAAGATATCTAAACCAAAAAAAGCGCTCTAGTTAGGGCGCTTTTTTTATATCAAGGCTGACATCCACTGTTGCACTACCTATAATGCAATGCATAAAGCCAAAGGCCTTGCTGGAGAAGACGCAGTTGGAAAATACGAATAAGCTAAAAATAGCAGTGTTGGGTGGTGGTAGTTTTGGTACTGCAATTGCCAATATGGTGGCAGTGAATAACTACTCAGTGACCCTGTGGATGCGCAGTGAAGACGGTCTGAAACAGATACAGGAAACCGGTGAAAATTCAAATTACCTGCCTGGGTATCAGTTAAGCAAATCGCTCAATTTAACCAATGACCTAAATCAAGCCTTAGAGCAGGTCGATGTGGTGTTTTTTGCCGTGCCCAGTAGCTCCTTTCGGCAGTTGGCGCGTAAAGCCAAACCACTGTTGTCTGCAGATACCCTTTTGATTAGTACCGCCAAAGGTATTGAGGCTGATAGCTTTATGCTGCCGAGCCAAATCCTCGAACAAGAGATACCCCAGTGTGAAGTGGGGGTTATCAGTGGTCCTAATTTGGCCGCAGAAATTGCCCAGTTCCAAATTACTGCCACGGTGATTGCCAGCGAATCAGAAGTGCTCTGTGCAAGAGTTCAAGAATTACTGGCGTCTAACTATTTTCGAGTTTACGCCAACCATGATCGCTATGGTGTAGAGTTAGGTGGAGCCCTTAAAAATATTTATGCCATTGTTTCGGGTATAGCCGAGTCAATGAATGCAGGACAGAACACTAAGAGTGTGGTGCTAACCCGAAGCCTAGCGGAAATGAGTCGGTTTGCCGCAAAATTAGGTGCAAACCCCCTAACCTTTTTAGGTTTAAGTGGTGTAGGTGATTTGTATGTAACCTGTACCTCACCATTAAGTCGCAATTTCCGTATTGGGACAGCCCTAGGTCGCGGTGAGACATTAGAGCAGGCTATCGCCTCTGTAGGGCAAATTGCCGAGGGTGTAAATACCACAAAATTAGTGAAACAAAAGTCTGAAGAACTTGGCATATACATGCCCCTAGCTTCAGGCTTATACTCGACAATGTTCGAGGGTCTCTCGATTGTAGAATCATTGAAAACAATGATGTTGGCAGAACAAAACACAGATGTTGAATTTACGGTGAAAGCAAATGATTAATGGAAATATGTCCCTAACAAATGTAGATACATGGATAAGACTCGCCTATATGGTGCTATTTGCAGTATTGGTAATGGCCGCTCGCCTAGTGGTAAGCATAGTGGTGGTTGTACAGTTTGCACTGGTACTGGTCTTTGGTAAGGATAACGAAAATTTACGCAACTTAGGGCAGGGCTTGGGTAAGTGGGTTTATCAAGCCATTATGTTTTTAACCTTTAATAGCAATGACAAGCCATTTCCTTTTGATGAATGGCCGGTGCTAGATGCTACCGAGGGCTACTCAGTGGCTTCGCCAGAAGAGGTTGAGGACGTTGAATTTGTCGAAGCGGAAGATGACGATATCCCATCTTTTACTGCGGGTGATTCAGCGGCAGAAAAAGACAATAGCAAATAATTCATCTACCCTTAAAGATCTGAATGGAGCTTTATATCCTGCGTCATGGCGATGCAGAAAATAGCTTTCCCGATAGCCAAAGACAGTTATCGGATCAGGGTCGACAGCAGGTGATCACACAGGCCAAGCAGCATAGTCAGAGCTTGGCGGCCATAGAATCTGTCATAACCAGCCCACTTATTCGCGCATGCCAAAGCGCTGAGCTTGTTATGTCGCAGGCATCTATTCACTGCCCGCCACAGATAACGGACTGCCTATTGCCCAATGCTCGGGTTGCAGAGGTTGAGCAACTACTAGAAAAAAATAACAGCCAGAGAATACTGCTAGTGGGTCATCTGCCACTGTTGGATCAGCTCATAAATTATTTTGTTGGAGACAGCGTTGCTCGAATGGCAACTGCAAGCCTGGCATCGTTATCGATGAACCATGCGTATAGAGGTCTCGCTACATTAAACTGGATACATCATGCCAATAGAATTTGTACAGCACCGCACCTTTGAATCCAATGGGGTTCAGCTCGCCGCCAAAGAATGGGGTAACCCAGAGGGTAAGCCCGTTATTGCTTTGCATGGCTGGCTAGATAATGCCAATAGCTTCGATAAGATGCTGCCCTTTTTAGAGGGTATGCATGTGATTGCTGTGGACATGGCGGGCCACAGTCAAAGTGGCTTTCGCTCAGCCGATTCCGGTTATGATATATGGCAGGATATCGCCGATGTGCTGGCTATTTCTCAGCAGATGAACTGGGATAGCTTTGCATTACTGGGTCATTCACGAGGTGCTATCGTGTCTGCACTGGTGGCCGGCACCTTCCCTGAGTTAGTCACCCATAGCCTGTTAATTGACAGCTATTTCCCGATTCCTAACAAGCCGGCTAACGCCGCGGCACAGTTAGCCAAGGCTATTACCGATAGTCAAAAATTTAGAGCCTTTAAGCCCTCAGCCTTTAATACTATGGCCGATGCAGTCAACGCCCGAGTAAACGGCTTTGTGCCGCTTCAAGAAGCCGCCGCAGTGATTCTAGCTGAGCGTGGTGTGGTTGAAGTGGATGGCAAGTTTTCATGGCGCAATGATCAGCGACTCAAGGCATCGTCTATGGTGACCTTTACTAAAGACCAATGCGAAAGCTTTTTCACATCCATTAAATGTCCGATTATGTTGATAAAGGCCGAAAGTGGTCTGTTATCTGGCCCTATACAGCCGCAACTATTGGACTGGGTGCCGCATATTGAAGTGGTTTCTATGGCAGGTTCGCACCATCTACATCTGGAAGATCAGGCCGAACAGGTGGCCCATAAGGCGCAACAATTTTTTGTATAAAGTTACGCCTGCAAATTAGTGAGTTTATTGGTTGTCTACTGATTGCCTAAAAGCGTCAAAAATTCAGTGCGGGTCGCTTGATCAGTCCGGAAAGAACCCAACATAGCCGATGTTTTCATCGAAGAGTTTTGCTTCTCAACACCGCGCATCATCATACACATATGCTTGGCTTCAACAATAACGCCCACGCCAAGCGCACTAGTGGCTTCCTGAATAGTCGAAGCGATTTGCTGAGCTAAGGCCTCTTGAATTTGCAGACGACGAGCAAACATATCAACGATGCGTGCTACCTTAGATAAACCGATAACCTTACCGCTGGGGATATAGGCAACATGACATTTGCCGATAAAGGGTAAGAGGTGATGTTCACAGAGAGAAAATAACTCAATATCCTTAACAATCACCATTTCTTCAGAATCGGAAGGGAAGAGTGCGTCATTAATCACTTCCTTAAGATCCATATGGTAACCGCTAGTTAAGTATTCAAATGCCTTAGCAGCACGATCTGGAGTATCTAAAAGGCCAGGGCGTGTAACGTCTTCGCCAGTGCTTTGTATTATTTTTAGATATTCGTCTCTCATGTCTTACCCTCTTTTTTATTGGATACTGCAGGACCATTTTCCAATAAACTACAGACCATTGCTAGCGAGAAGGGTAAAATAGTT
>JABBBH010000069.1:0-4509 GCA_018607525.1 SAR92 clade bacterium | reverse complement strand
AATAGTTCAATATTAGCCCAATAATTTAAGCCAACGAGGCAAAAAAGTGTCAACACCAACAAAAACCATTGGCGAAATGCTCGAATACGGCCAAATCCTATTTGAACAAAGCGATGTCTATTTTGGCCATGGAACAGATAATGCATGGGATGAAGCGGTGTATCTCTTATCCCATGTTCTTGATTTACCGCCAAATGCAGATCGTTCATTGCTCGACAATAGTATTCCTGTAGCCGAGCAAAATAAAATTGAAGCGCTGTTTCAACGACGTATCAATGAGCGAGTTCCCGCGCCCTACATAACCAAACAGGCATGGTTTTGCTCCTTACCCTTTTATGTTGATGAGCGAGTGATTGTGCCGCGCTCACCAATCGCCGAGCTAGTTTACAACCAGTTCCAGCCCTGGTGTGGTAACGAGCCTAGCAAGGTATTAGATCTTTGCACTGGCAGTGGCTGTATTGGCATCGCCTGCGCCTATGCCTTTGAGCAGGCACAGGTGGTACTCAGTGACATCTCCCAAGAAGCGCTAGAGGTCACCAACATCAATATTCAAAAGCACGATTTAAGTCACCGTGTAACGGCGATTGAATCGGATTTATTCTCAGGGTTTGATAGCAGTGCTAAAAACAGCTTTGATCTAATTGTCAGCAATCCGCCCTATGTGGATGCCGACGACTTAGCGCAGATGCCCGATGAATTTACCCATGAACCCGAATTAGCTCTAGCCTCGGGTGATGACGGGCTAGATTTTACCCGTCGGCTATTAAAGCAGGCCGCAGATTATCTGACGCCGCAGGGAGTGCTGGTAGTTGAAGTGGGTAACTCCTCAGTAGCACTGGATCGCGCATTCCCCGAAGTGCCCTTTACATGGCTAGAATTCAGCGAAGGTGATGCAGGGGTTTTTGTTCTAACCCATGAACAGTTAAAGGCCTATGCCGCGAGTTTTAGCTAACAAAACTATGGATCATAGAGATGAATCATGGATAGGCTATGCAAAAGCACAGCTAATTTGCGTATAATCAATTTTTTAATTTAACTTAAAGCACTGAGAATCTTATGGCCGGCAATACCATTGGAAAATTATTTACCGTTACTAGCTTTGGCGAAAGCCATGGGCCTGCTATCGGTTGTATTGTTGATGGCTGCCCTCCAGGGCTAGAAATCAGTGCCGCTGATCTACAGCCGGATCTCGATCGCCGTAAACCTGGCCAGTCTAGATATACAACCCAGCGCAAAGAAGATGACGAGGTGCAAATTCTCTCGGGTATTTTTGAGGGTAAAACCACCGGTACCGCCATTGGTATGATCATTAATAATAAAGATCAAAAATCCAAAGACTACGGCAATATAAAAGACCTATTTCGTCCGGCCCATGCCGATTACACCTATCACCAAAAATACGGTGAACGTGATTATCGAGGTGGCGGACGCAGTTCCGCGCGCGAAACCGCCATGCGTGTTGCCGCCGGCGCGATAGCCAAAAAGTACCTCAAGCAACAGCTGGGCATTGATATCTTTGGTTATGTTTCTCAGTTGGGCCCTGTGATTCCTGAAAACTTCGATCGCGACGTGATCGAAACCAACCCATTCTTTTTTCCTGATGCCGACAAGGTCGCTGATTTAGAAACCTATATGCAGGCACTGGGCAAAGAGGGTAATTCAGTGGGTGCAAAAGTTACTGTCGAAGCACGCAATATGCCTGTGGGCTTAGGCGAACCGGTATTTGATCGCCTTGATGCCGACATAGCTTATGCGCTGATGGGTATTAACGCCGTAAAAGGTGTCGAAATCGGTGCAGGTTTTGAAGTGGTCGCGCAAAAGGGTACTGAACACCGTGATGAAATCACCCCAGAAGGTTTTTTGTCGAACAATTCAGGCGGTGTTTTAGGTGGGATTTCATCGGGCCAAGATATTGTTGCCCATGTAGCGATTAAGCCAACCTCAAGTATTCGTCTGCCGGGTCAATCCATTGATAAGCACGGCAATGCCGCAGAAGTGGTAACCAAAGGGCGACATGATCCCTGTGTGGGTATTCGTGCTGTGCCGATCGCAGAAGCTATGCTCGCCATTACATTAATGGACCATTACCTACGACATAGAGCACAAAATGCGGATGTAGAATCAGGCTTAGACCCCGTCTAAGCCTGTTGTTTGTTTAGCCTCTAACTTTTAGCCTCTAGCTTACAGCGAATATACTCGCTATGGCGGATATGCAGAAGGTCAGCAACCCGTCGAATAATATTCTCTTCATGTTTATCGAGTTCACCATCAGCGTAAGCCACTTTCCACATAGACGTCAGCAACTGAAGCTTGCCCTCTAGGTCGTAGTGATCGTTAATCTGCTTAGTAAACTGATACAGCGATGTAGCATCTTCAACCTCAGCTTTAGATAGACTGATCAGCTCGTCCACCTGACCTTTATCCAGCTCAAGAATAGAACAAAGGGTAGCGCTAATAGATTGCAGCTCTTGATCATCCATATGACCATCAATCACCATCACCTCGATTAGCAAGGCCGCTGTTGCTAGGTGCTCTTCAGCGACCTTTTCTTGATCCGACTGTTGCTCTTTTTTAGCAAACAGCTGTTTGATCTTACTCAACATTAAGCGATATCTCGCAGCCAAGCTTCCAATTTATTTTGATCTTTCACAAAGCCGCGAATACCCTCAGCCAACTTTTCAGTGGCCATCGCATCTTCGTTCATTTCGAATCTAAACTTGCTCTCATTACCCTGAGTATAATTAATGCGCTTGCCGGTATTACTAGGGTCAAGCTTGCGGGTAAGGGTGCCATAGTCTTCGCCTAGCGCAGATAATAATTGCGGGCTAATGGTTAAGCGATCACAGCCCGCTAACTCAGTGATTTCTTCAATGTTTCTAAAGCTCGCGCCCATCACAATGGTGTTATAGCCAGTTTGCTTGTAATAGTTATAGATGCGAGTCACTGATTGAACACCGGGATCATCTTCTGGCGGATAATCATTAAGACCGGTATTAGCTTTGTACCAATCTAAAATACGACCCACAAAAGGCGATATTAAAAAGGCACCGGCGTCAGCCGCTGCGGCCGCCTGCGAAAAGCTGAACAAAAGTGTAAGGTTACAATTAATACCTTCTTTTTCGAGCTGTTCAGCGGCACGAATACCTTCCCAAGTGGACGCCATTTTGATCAGTACACGGCTTTTATCAATACCGGCCTGTTCGTAAAGCGCAATTAAACGACGCGCCTTAGCAATCGATGCCTCAGTGTCAAAAGACAAATGAGCATCCACCTCAGTGGAAACTCGACCAGGAATAGTCTCAAGAATCTTCTCGCCAAAACCCACCGCTAATTTATCCATGCAATCGTCAAGCTGCTCTTTAGAAGACAGCTTGCCAGTAGTCACTGATTTGATCACATCCTCAACTAGGCCACGGTAAGCCGGCATCTGCGCCGCCTTAAGCAACAGGGAAGGGTTAGTGGTTGCATCTTCTGGGGCATATTGCGCAATCGCATCAAAATCACCCGTATCAGCAACCACAGTAGTTATTTCTTTTAGTTGGTCTAGTTTGCTTTTGTTACTCATAAATCTGTCTATCCTGTTGTCTTAGCCAAAGCCTCTATTAACACATCAATAGTGGCGTCAGGTTGGTGGGCATTTTCGCTAATATGTCGCCTAAATTGTCGCGCGCCGGGCATGCCATGAAAAAGCCCCAAAATATGTCGCGTCATAGATTGGAGTTTAATATTCTGCGAGAGTTCATTATCCACATATTGGATGAACTCTTCAGCAACTTTCTTACGACTTTGCATAGAATTTTCACTGCCGTAGATTTGCTGATCAACCTCAGCCAAAAGATAGGGGTTAGTATAAGCCTCTCGACCAATCATTACCCCATCAATCTGCGTTAAATGCTGTTTAGATTGCTCCAAGTCAGTGATGCCGCCATTAATGATTATCTCAAGCTCAGGGAAATCCTGTTTCAGCTGATAAACCCGCCCATAATCCAGCTCAGGAATCTCACGATTCTGTTTTGGGCTTAAGCCCTTAAGCCACGCCTTGCGCGCATGCACAATAAAAGTCTCGCAACCCGTATCAGCCACAGTGCCGACAAAGTCAGTCAAAAACTCATAAGAATCAAAATCATCCACGCCAATACGATGCTTAACCGTAACCGGCACATCCACCGCATCCACCATCGCCTTCACGCAGTCCGCCGTAGTCTGCGCATGCTTCATCATAATCGCGCCAAACATACCATTCTGCACTCTGTCGCTAGGGCAACCGCAGTTAAGATTAATTTCATTGTATTGGTAGTCGCTAGCAATCTTGCACGCCTTCGCCAAATCGGCGGGGTTACTACCACCCAACTGCAACGCCACCGGTTGTTCCGCCTCATGCATCTGCAAATGCCGATGGGCATCGCCATAGATAATCGCACCCGTAGTCACCATCTCGGTATACAGCACCGTATGCTGACTAATCAGGCGCAAGAAATAGCGACAGTGGCGGTCAGTCCAGTCCATCAT
>JABBBH010000007.1 GCA_018607525.1 SAR92 clade bacterium | reverse complement strand
TAAGCTGGTAAACCAATTAGTGCTTCAGGCTGATGAGCTTAAAAGAACCATTATTGGCTATGACATCAATCTGCGTAAAGTAAGGTTTGGCTTTGTGTTCTAAAGGTATAAAGGTGTTAACCACAAACAGTGCCCGCCCAGATCGGTTGAGCAAACGTTTGGTTTGACTCAGAAATTTAATCGCTAGTTGATCATCTACAGCAAAGCCACTGTGAAAGGGTGGGTTGCAGAGAATAGTATCAAAGGTCTCTGTGATGTCGGTGCCGGCATCTGTGGCTAGCACATCCCATTCAATATGGCTTAGGGCTTTTAAATTTTCCTGTACGGCTAATAAGGCAGCGGCATTGTTATCGGTTGCCATGATGCGATTAAAGCCAAATTCACTAGCACTGAATGCGATATAGCCATAACCACAGCCCAAGTCGAGTAAAGTCTGGGGTGCATTTTTGTAGTCCATTAAAAACGCGGGTAAATGGTCAATTAAAAAAGCACTGCCGCGATCAATTTTGTCCCAGCCGAAAATACCGGGTTTTGACGCTAGACTAAGGTTGTCCGCCAACTGAATCGGTCTAAGTGCGGCATAATTTTTGTCATTCAGTGGCGCTGTTTCATTGCGGTGTAATTCAATAGATGCAATATAGGCCCTGCCATGCTTTTCTGAATTAACTGGGTTGCCAAATAGTTTTCCTGCCTGCTTAACATAGCTTTTAACGCCTTCATTTTTTTCGCCACTCATGACTAGCTTGCCATTGGGCTTGAGCAGTTTTAATGATTGGTTAATCACATGATGCGAACTCGCGCGTTCTTTTGAGACTCTAAAGAGTACGCCATCAAAACTATTGTCTGAGTAGGCTGAGAAATCAAAATCGTTAAATTGGCAATCAATACCAGCGGCCTTTGCGCCGCGCGCGATTTCAAGACGATTGCTTATGGCGGTGGAAGTTCTCTGATCATGATTGCCGGCGGCGAGCCAGTCACTGGCCTGCCAATTTTCATCCGCAACAATTAACCAGTGCCCGGTGCAGTCCATAAATTGCTGCAGCAAAAGGCAAATAGATTTATCGGATACTCTGCTCATTGGATGGATGCAATCTCTTCTTCGGTCAGAGGCCTGTAGTCGCCGGACTCTAATTTGGGATCCAGGGCAATGCCGCCAATCTGCAAGCGATGGAGGCTGACCACTTCATTGCCCAATGAGGTAATCATTCGTTTTACCTGATGATATTTACCCTCACTAATACTCAGCTGAATATGATGATCATCGATCACTTGCATGGTTGCCGGCAAACAGCGACGGCTTTCGCCCTCAAGAGCAATGCCTGCTTCGAGCTTTTTGTGGTAATCCTCGCTTACCGCATTCTCAAGTTCCACGGCATAGATTTTTTTACAGTCTGTTCTGGGCGAGGTCACAATATGATTCCATTGCCCATCGTCGGTAATCAATAGTAAGCCGGTAGTATCTATATCCAGTCTTCCCGCAATTTGTAGCTGATCATTACGATGCTCATAAATCAGATCCAAAGCGGTTGGGTTAGTATGATCTTTGGTGGCAGAGACAACACCCGCTGGTTTATTCATCATAAAATAGCGGGTGGTCATTAGCTGAATAGTTGAACCTTCAATGGCAACTTTTTGGTCATCGGTGACTTTTTGTGAGCCGCTTTTTGCAGTCTCATCATCAATACTGACCAAGCCCGATTTTATGAGTTTTTTAACATCAGTTCGGGATAGGTCGGTGGCATTACTAATATATTTATCAAGACGCAACTTATTGACCCCTTAAGCATTGAGCGGCTTGTTTCGCGAAGTACGTCAAAATACCATCTGCCCCCGCTCGTTTGAATGCTAGCAATGATTCCATAACAACCTGATCGCTTTCTAGCCAGCCCTTTTCTACTGCGGCGCAGATCATGGCGTACTCGCCACTCACCTGATAGGCAAAAGTCGGTGCCTTTAGTTCGTCTTTTACTCGGCGTACAACATCTAAATAAGGCATGCCGGGTTTAACCATAATCATATCAGCGCCTTCATCGAGATCGAGAGCACATTCATGGATCGCTTCATCGCTATTCGCCGGATTCATTTGATAGGTTTGCTTATTGCCGCCAGCAAGATTTGAGGCTGAGCCAACTGCATCGCGGAAGGGGCCATAAAAACTAGACGCATATTTTGCTGAATAAGCCATAATTTGAGTGTTAATAAAGCCTTCATCTTCAAGGGCCTCACGAATAGCGCCAATTCTGCCATCCATCATGTCGGATGGAGCAACAATATCTGCACCCGCCTGGGCATGGGATATGGCCTGTTTGACCATAACCTCTACGCTGACATCGTTTAAAACATAGCCGCTATCTTCATCAATAATACCGTCTTGGCCGTGGGTGGTGAACGGATCTAAGGCCACATCAGTAATTACTCCCAGATCAGGCACCTGAGCTTTGATGGCTTTAACCGCTCTTTGAGCAAGGCCTTCGGGGTTGTAGGCCTCTTCAGCCAGCAGTGATTTTTGGCTATCACCCACCACTGGAAACAATGCTACTGCGGGAATTCCTAGGTCGTAAACTATCTGAGCTTCTTTGACCAATAAATCGATTGAGAGCCGATTAACGCCGGGCATGGATTCCACAGCCTGAGATTCATTGCTTCCCTCAACCACAAAGAGGGGCAGAATGAGATCATTAACATGCAACTGAGTTTCGCTGTTCAAGCGGCGAGAAAATTCCTCGCTTCGATTGCGACGCATGCGCGTGTAAGGGAACGGCCCTCGGCTTGTTTTTAAGCTCATAAACACTCCGTTAGTGTTGGCTATTTTGGTCTAAACTACTTTCTGAATGCGTATCATACGCAAAAATGGATCTGGAGGAACCTATGACGATAGCATTTTGGACAATATTAGCTGCGATTGCCTTACCCTGGTTAATGGCAGCGCTTAAAAAAAGCCCGTTAGCTGTTAGCGGTAAATATAGCAACAGAGCTCCCAGAGCAATGCAGCCCAAACTTGAGGGCTTAAGTCAGCGCGCTCATTGGGCGGAACAAAACAGTTTTGAAATATTACCAGCTTTTGTTGCCGCCGTACTTGTAGCTCATCTTGCCGGCGCTGAACAGATGTTAATTGATCAGTTAGCCATTGGCTTTATAGTCTCTCGAGTTCTCTACTCGATTTGCTACTTAACGGACTGGGCAACTCTAAGATCACTTGTCTGGACTGCTGGACTACTGTTTATTGTTGGCCTGTTTGTTATTTCTGCCTAACTACAGTTTTTTGAAAGATCTTTCTGCAGCATCTAGAGTAAACTGGATATCCTTATCAGTGTGTGCGGCTGACATAAAGCTTGCTTCATAAGAAGCTGGTGCCAAGTACACACCCTCGTCTAGCATATGATGGAAAAACTTGGCGAATCGTTCAGTATCGCATTCCATCACTTGCTGATAATGAGTAATCTTCTCTTCTTCACTAAAGAAAAAGCCCCACATGGTGCCCACATGGTTACTGGTCATGGGGATTCCCGCTTGGGTGGCTCTCTCCACTAAGCCTTTGACTAGTCTGTCAGTACGTTCAATCACTGGATCTAAAAAGCCCTCAGCAGAAACTAGCTCAAGGGTTTTTAAGCCGGCAGCCATAGCCACGGGATTACCCGACAATGTACCGGCCTGATAAACCGGCCCTAGGGGAGCAATATATTCCATAATTTCGCGCTTGCCGCCAAAAGCACCTACTGGCATACCGCCGCCAATGACTTTGCCTAGACAAATTAAATCGGCGTCCAAATTATAATGACCTACTGCACCAGTTTGGCTAATTCTAAATCCGGTCATTACCTCATCGGCGATTAAAAGCGCGCCGCTGTTTGTACAGCATTCGCGTAGGCATTCAAGAAAACCCTCAACAGGAGGAACGCAATTCATATTGCCGACAACCGGCTCAAAAATAATACAGGCTATTTGATCACCGATTTCTGAAAATACCTGCTTAACCTCTTCCATATTATTGTAAGTCAGCGTAATGGTGTGATCGGCCAAACCGTCGGGTACGCCAGGCGAGCTTGGAACGCCCATAGTTAAAGCGCCAGATCCGGCTTTTACCAAAAGTGAATCTGAGTGACCGTGATAACAGCCTTCAAACTTTACAATTTTATCTCGCGCTGTGTAGCCCCTTGCTAATCGAATAGCACTCATCGTAGCCTCAGTACCAGAGTTGACCATTCGTACCATTTCCATGCCGGGTACAATAGAGCATATCTTTTCAGCAAGCTGGATTTCTAGTTCGGTAGGGGTGCCAAAAGATGTCGCCTTATCCAGCTGATTCTTAATAGCCTCAACCACCTCTGGGTGACTGTGACCGAGAAGCATAGGGCCCCATGAAAGCACATAGTCCACATATCGTTTACTATCTGCATCGAACATATAGGCGCCATTGGCGCGCTCAAAAAATACCGGCGTCCCGCCCACGGCGCGAAAGGCTCGAACCGGAGAGTTAACACCACCAGGTATACGTTTTTGAGCGGCTTCAAAGAGGTCGTGAGAGCGTGAGTTTTTCTGAGTCATGAAAATTCCTAAAGTATGTTTGTTCTATGTACCAATTCAGGCAAGCCTTTGCAGTACGGGGTCTGAAGCATTATAGATTAAGGGCTATTATTAAAAGGGTTTAACAATCACCAAAATCACTATGGCAACCATAAAAATAACCGGTACCTCATTAAAGAAGCGAAAATACACATGGGTTTTCTCGCTGCTATCGGTGGCAAGTTTTTTCATATGTGCCAAACACATATGATGGTAGCCAATCAGCAAAATAACCAAAAGCGCCTTAACATGAAACCAGCCTTGGCTTAAGTAAGCCTGAGGCGCCATGGCTACCAGCCATAGTCCCAAGCCAACTGTCGCTATCATGGAGGGGTTGGCAATACCGCGGTACAGTTTGCGCTCCATTAACTTAAAGCGCTCAATGCTTGGTTGATCCTCGGCCATGGCATGATATACAAAAAGTCTTGGCAAATAGAAAAGCGCAGCAAACCAACAGATTACTGCCATTAAATGAAATGCTAAAACCCATTGATACATCTAAGCCTCCACTGGCTTGTTAAAAATTACTATTTAATCAACGCTATTATTATTTGATTAACAGTGTTTACTGCTATTATAGGGATCTAGGATTAAACTGGAAATTTAAAAAAGCGAGGTTGTGGTGATTAAAGTCGGAATTGTAGGGGGAACAGGCTACACAGGCGTAGAATTGTTGCGTCTACTAGCGGGCCATCCAAGCACAGAATTAGTGGCGATCACTTCAAGGTCAGAGAAGGGCAAGCCCGTGTCTGCCTTGTTTCCTAACCTTAGAGGCATTGTTGATATGCCCTTTACGGAGCCAACGGTTGCTAACTTAAAAGACTGTGATGTGGTGTTTTTTGCAACCCCTCATGGTGTAGCGCAAAACTTAGTGCCTGAGATTCTCGCAGCGGGTATTCGCGTTGTCGACCTATCCGCAGACTTTAGAATTAGGGATATCGATATCTGGGAAAAATGGTATGCCCAGAAACATGCGGCACCGCAGCTGGTGTCTCAAGCGGTTTATGGTCTTCCTGAATTTAATCGTGATGAAATTGCTGATGCCAACTTAGTAGCCTGCGCCGGCTGTTATCCAACCAGTGTGCAGTTGGGATTAAAACCTCTGCTAGAGGCTGGTGCTATTGATGTTTCCGATATCATTGCTAATTCAGCCTCAGGGGTGAGTGGTGCGGGTAAGCAGGCTAATGTAGCTACCTTATTGTCTGAAGCAGGCGACAACTTTAAAGCCTATGGCGCCTCTGGCCACAGACATCAACCTGAAATTGAACAGGGTCTTGCCGATATGGCCGGTGAACCTGTGGGCTTAACCTTTGTGCCACATTTATTACCGATTATCAGAGGTATTCATACCACCTTATATGTTGATCTTAAGCAGCAGGACACCGATGTACAGAGCTTGTTTGAGGCACATTACGCCAATGAGCCCTTTGTTGATGTGCTTGAGCCTAATAGTTACCCTGAAACTAGAACAGTACGTGGTTCTAACCAATGCCGAATCGCCATTCACAGACCTGGAAATGGTAAGAAAGTTGTGATCTTGGTGGTGGAAGACAACCTAACCAAGGGAGCCTCGGGTCAGGCGCTGCAGTGTATGAACATTATGTTTGGTTTGGATGAAGATGCGGGCTTAACCATGCCTGCGCTGATGCCCTAATGCCCCAGCGTTCTCCGCTGATAATACATTACAGAACCAGCCAGATTGTTTGGCTGGTGCTTACTGTGGCTGTGATTTTGTATGCGGTAGCACTGGCGGGATTTTTTTATGGCAATAAAACCTATTCTGACAATCAGGCCTACATAGCCGAGCTTGAGACAGGTATCGATGAGCTGTCTCAGGGTTTGGCTCTCAAACAGACTGCACTGGCAACCCTTCAGTTAACCGCTCAAGTGGATGCGGCGGCGCTTGAGCAGACTCGTCAGCAAATGCTAGACATGCAAAGACAAATTTATGGTCGAGAGCAGGAGCTAAAACTCTATCGAGAAATGCTTCAGGATAATGCTAAGACAACCGGCCTCAAGGTGGGTGACATACATATTGAGGAGGTAGGAGATCGACAGTTTCAATACGATTGGGTAGCGCAACAAAAAAATCATGAGGCTAAAAATCTGCGAGTAAATGCCAACATCTGGGTCATAGGTGACCAAGATGATGTGCCAATTACGCTGTCATTGGACGAAATAGATGCAGAAGTTGATGATTTGCCTATACAATTAAAGATGAAGTACTTTTCAATCAATCGAGGCATTATGACATTGCCCGAAGGTTTTTCTCCGCAGCAGATAAGAGTGACACTGCGATACCCTTGGACAGAAAAACCTCAGTTTGATAAAAAACTACCATGGATAGTAGAGGAGTAGGAAACTTTGTTTAAGAGAATTAATGCAGGACTAGCCACCATCTCAAATGATACGACTACGTTGATTTCTGAGGGCACAGAGCTGACGGGTGATATTGCTTTTAGCGGCACCCTTGAAATTTTGGGCACAGTGGTAGGCAATGTTTTATCAGAGCAAAAAGATGCGCGCGTTCGTATACTGCGTGGCGGAGTGGTTAAGGGCGATATTAAATCAGCCATTATCGAAGTTAATGGTGCGGTTGAGGGCAATATTTACGCCTTAGATCACTTGGTCCTAGAAGCTAGCTGTAAAGTAAACGGCAATGTACATTATACCAATATGGAAATGCGACCCGGTGCACAGTTGATTGGCTCCTGTATTTGCCAGCAGGTAGCAGCGCCCAAAGAGATTGCGCCGCAGGCAGCTAAAGAAGACGCAAAAATTAAAGATATTCGTAGTAATAGTCAGCAAACCCTCGATAAGCAATGGCCATAGTCATTGTCCGACCAATTTAAAGTTAGGCTTAAAGTATGTCAGTAATTGAAACATTTACCCCCTCGGTACTTCAGGTAACGGCAGGCGCTGTTGCCAAGGTGCAGAGTTTAAGAGATGAAGAATCAAATCCAGAGCTTATGCTTCGGGTTTATGTGACAGGGGGTGGGTGTTCTGGTTTTCAGTACGGGTTTTCTTTTGAAGACAGTATGGCTGAGGATGACACACCGGTTTTAAAAGATGGTGTCACGGTTTTAATCGATTCCCTAAGTTATCAGTATCTAGCCGGATCGACGGTGGACTACGAAGAGAGTCTAATGGGCTCGAAGTTTATTATCACCAATCCAAATGCCACCACCACCTGTGGTTGTGGTGCCTCTTTTACTATTTAATTTAGTCTGGTAAGTAAACTGCGCCAAGCACGGCGTGTCGAGTGGCTCCGGTAACCGAGGTTAGGTTACCGGCCATAGATGCCATTCGCTGTTTCGCCAACCAAGCAAAAGCACAGCACTCAACCCAGCTGGGCGATATGCCCAATGCGTCAGTAGTGGCAACCTGAGTAAGCTTTGCGGTCAGCGAATCCATTAAAGAACCGTTAAAAGCGCCGCCGCCGCAAATGAATACCTCATCAATCGATTGCGGTAAGCCCAAAATGGATTCGCTAATGGATTCAGCAGTGAGGCTTAGCAGGGTAGCCTGAATGTCTTGGGGCGCCGCCTCTGAGAAATCAGCGAGCTGATTATTTAACCAATTAATATTAAATAATTCTCTGCCTGTGCTCTTCGGCGCAGGTAAAGCAAAAAAACTATCAGCTTTCATCTGTTCTAATAATGAGGGTACTAGGGTTCCCTGTGCCGCCCAGCTTCCATTGTGATCATAATGGGTACCCAGGTGGATTTGACTCCATAGATCCATTAATACATTGCCCGGGCCTGTATCAAATCCCAAGCAGGAACCACTAGCCTCTAGCAGGCTGATGTTGCTGATGCCGCCAATGTTGACAATGGCGCGATTAATTTCAGGGTTAGCAAAGGCGAATTGATGAAAGCCAGGGGCTAATGGTGCGCCCTGCCCACCTAAGGCTATATCTTTGCGCCTGAAATCAGCAACTACAGTAATATTGGTATCAGTAGCCACTATATTGGCATCGCCAATTTGCAGGCTAAAAGGTATTTGTCCAGCGCTAGGGGGGCTGTGACGAATCGTTTGCCCATGACAGCCAATAGCTCTGATATCTGCCGCCTTTAGCTTAGCTTTTTCCAATAGCTGATGTGTTGCCTTAGCATATAGTTTACCCAGATGATGATCGGTTTCTGCCAGCAGTTGAATAGACTCTTTTTGCGGATCGCACAGGCCTAATATCTGCGCTCTTAAGTCAGCGGGGATCTGTTCACTGTGGGTACTTATTATTTTGTACTCATGATTAGTTATTTCAACCGCAACGGCATCCACAGCATCAACGCTGGTGCCAGACATTAGGCCGATGAAAATATTATCAGTAGTCATTCGGTATCCATAGATTGCATAGCCAGTTTATCTGCTTGCTGATTTTCAGCTAATTGATCAAAAAGGACGGTCACTGTCTCAGAAAATCGCTCCTTTTCGGAATCTGGAATTGGATTGGCTTTTGGAAGAGATACCGTTCTTGGGTTTCGGTGTACGCCGTTTACTAGAAACTCATAATGTAAATGAGGGCCTGTGGCATAGCCGGTTGCGCCAACCTTGCCAATGACCTGTCGCTGTTTCACGGTTTGGCCTGTTCGAACGCTTTTACGGCTTAGGTGCAAGTATTTTGTGGTGTAAGTTTGCCCATGCTGGATAAAAATGTAGTTACCGTTGGCTCTGCTATAGCCTGCCTCTAGAACGCGACCATCGCCACTGGCATAAACCGGCGTTCCTGTTGGCGCAGCATAATCAACGCCGCGATGGGCTTTAATTTTTTTATGAATAGGGTGCTTGCGACGCAAATTAAAGCCAGAGCTTATGCGAAAAATATCCAAGGGAGTGCGAAGAAAGGCCTTGCGCATACTTAAGCCCTCAGGGGTGTAGTAGCTGGTTTGCCCGTTACTATTTTTGTAGCGCACCGCATTATAGGTCTTGTTGCGATTAGTGAAGGACGCCGCCAAAATATTTCCTGTGCCTAAGTGCTGCCCATCAATATATTGCTCTTCAAACAGTAGCGCAAAGGAATCACCGGCTCTGATATCAAATACAAAGTCGATATCCCAGCCAAAGATGTTAGCAAGTTCCATCACGGTTTTATCAGGGAGTTGAGCCTTTTTACCTGCCAAGTAAAGCGACTGATCAATTTTCCCCTTTCTGTAGCTGGTAATGATTTCAGGTTGTCGAATAACCTTTTTAGATAGAAACCGTTTTTCCTGTGCAGTAAATAGATAGATCTCAAGGGGGGACTTTTCATACTGCATTTCAATCAGGTCACCATCTGTACTATTAATGGCAAAGCGAATGATTTCACCCGGGAAAAGATTACGTAAAGATTTGCCCTGTTCAGATCGAGAGATGAGATAAACTTCTTGGGCACTTATGCCGGCGCGCTGAGCAAGCCTAGATAAATTATCTCCTGAAGAGACTGTTTGTGATTTCCAAATGAGATCAATGGCAGGCTTTTCGCTAGAGGCATCAGTACCAATTTGATTTTTAATATCTAAGGTTTCAAGTATGGCCTTTTCACTGGAAAAGCTCTCAGGTCTTGGGTCGCATGCGATGGCAACTATAAAAGTGCAGAGTGCAATAAGCATAAGATAGCGCTTTGACATCAACCTGATGATCAACGGGCGTATTAGCCTATATTGTTGTTGCCAACTGCGCATGTTAATTAACTCAACGAAAGAACGATCGAGGATTCTAGCCCGAATAAATCATGAGGTACAATAAAATGCATGTATACCTTAACTACCTAAACTCAAACGAATAACATAAACTGTTGAAATTGGGCGCTCAATCTGTACAGTGATCGCACGTTATAACTACCAGATTAGAATAAAGATTCATGAACGAAAAAAACCAACAACCCTTAGAAGCATTACAGGCCCGCGATCTAATCGCACAAATTTCTGGTGATCAGGAGTTAGAGGCACACTTACAGCAGTCGCGAACAGTCTACTGCGGGTTTGATCCCACAGCAGACAGCTTACACCTAGGTCACTTGGTGCCGTTACTGGTGTTGAAGCGCCTACAGCAAGCCGGGCATAGGCCTATTGCATTGGTTGGTGGTGCCACAGGCATGATTGGTGATCCAAGCTTTAAGGCTGACGAGCGCAAATTAAATTCTCCAGAAGTCATTGCCGGCTGGGCGGACAGGATTAAATCTCAGGTCAGTCAGTTCATTGATTTTGATTGCGGTGATAATTCAGCCATTGTGGTCAATAACCTTGATTGGACGGCAAATTTAACTGCGCTCGATTTCTTACGTGATGTAGGCAAGCACTTTTCAGTGAACAATATGATTGCCAAAGAGTCAGTAAAGCAACGAATTGATCGTGAAGGCTCAGGTATTTCCTTTACCGAGTTCGCCTATTCTTTATTGCAAGGTTTGGATTTTGCCGAATTGAATAGTCGACATAGCTGCACACTGCAGATTGGCGGTAGTGATCAGTGGGGTAATATTGTCGGTGGCATCGATTTATCCCGTCGCCAAAATCAGGCTCAATGTTTTGGTCTCACAGTGCCATTAATTACAAAATCTGATGGTACAAAGTTTGGTAAAACAGAGGCTGGAGCCGTTTGGTTAGATCCGAAAAAAACCTCACCCTATAGTTTTTATCAGTTCTGGTTAAATGTAGCGGATGCTGATGCTTATAAATTCTTAAAATACTTCACCTTTTTATCCATAAATAGAATAGAAGAAATAGAATCTGAAGATGGAAAAGCTGAAGGGCGACCTCAGGCACAAAAAATATTGGCACAAGAAGTCACGGAATTAGTCCATGGTCAATCAGGATTAGATGCTGCTTTAAGAATTACCGATGCCTTATTTAGCGGAAATTCAGCTGAGTTATCTGAAAATGATTTAGAGCAACTGTGCCAGGATGGTCTCCCTTCTTCTACTTTAGATAGAGAAAAATTATCCCAAACACCATTAACGCAACTATTTACTGAGGCCGGAATTGTAAAAGCTGGGCGTGAAGTAAAGGATGCATTGGGCCGAAATTCTGTCTTTATTAATGGAATTGCCAAGGGCAGTGAAGATAATATGAGCGCCGAACAGCTATTTAGTGCAGACAATGCATTATATGGACGATTCTTTTTAGTGAAAATAGGCAAGAAAAAATACCATCTTTTTGAGCTTTAATGCCTAAAAAATAGCCAACCGTAAAATAAATCAAAATAATCACAAATTATTGTTGACAGTCGCGCGCCTGTCTGTAGAATGCGCGCTCCCAACAGAGAGGTTGAGGCGGAAAATTTCCACCGAAAACCTCGTAAGAAAATAATTAAATTATTTCGCTTTTTACTGTTGACAATGGGGCGGCTATCTATAGAATACGCACCCCGCTCAGATGAGCGAATGTTCTTTAAAAAAGTAATCAAGCAATGCGTGTGGGCACTTGCAAATTGATAGAGATATTTAAATATCATAAGCAAGTGACTCATCGATTCATTTATGAATATGTTAAGTTTAATGTTTATGAGCCGAGATTTTGAATAGTAAAGCTGGTTTTAGCGTAACTATTCCCTCTCCTTAATTGGCGAGGTTAAAAGATTGAACTGAAGAGTTTGATCATGGCTCAGATTGAACGCTGGCGGCAGGCC
>JABBBH010000016.1:180447-185730 GCA_018607525.1 SAR92 clade bacterium | reverse complement strand
AGGTTCTTATAATGAAAAAATTTATCAATCTATCCCTAGGTTTAAGCCTAGTTCCTTTTTTTGCGCTGTCTTCAGTTAATGCGCAAGAACCCCTTAACAGTGCTGAAGGTTCTCCAGAAATTGAAGAAATCTTAGTTAGTGCTTCTTTAATTCCAATTTCTGCCAATCGTTCAGCTAATGCCATAACGGTCATTGATAGTGAGCAAATAAAATTACGTGCTCCGTCAAGTATTGCAGATTTATTGCGCGATGTACCGGGTTTTGCTGTGAGCCAAAGTGGTAGCTTGGGGGCGTTCACAGAAATTAGAGCGCGTGGTGCTGAGTCCAATCATTTGGTAGTTTTAGTTGATGGTATTGAAGTTAATGATCCATCTGGTTCTGATCAGGTGAATTGGGGAACTTTTGCTACAACAGAAATTGAGCGCATCGAAATTGTCCGCGGACCTCAAGGTGCTCTTTCAGGTAGTGATGCCATTGCGGGTGTGATTAATATTATTACAACCAGCGCAGACCAGCCATATTCTGCCAATATTTTCAGTGAGCTTGGCAGTTTTTCTTCCTCAAAAAATGGATTCAATGTCGGGCACAAGTCAGATAAATTAAATATCAAGTTTGGTGCTTCACATTATGAAACGGCAGGTAATAATATAAGACCTAATACCGGGAGCCTTGACGATGATGGTTATCGTAATACGGGTCTAAATCTTAAAGCCGCATACAAAGTTACTGACGAATTTACCACATCTTTAACCAGTCGCCATTCATCTGGCATGGCTGAATATGATGGAAATGATGCGGTAAATGAATTTATGCATGCTGATTTTGATCGTGAGTTTACGAAAGTTCAGGGTGATTTCAATTCGGCAGATGGACTTTGGGCGCATTCACTTAAATTAGCTCAATCTGATTTTGAAAATAATCAATTTAATAACGCAGTTGCTGCTGGTGGTACTGAATCTGATAAGGAAAATTATCAATATACAGGTACACGTTTTATTGAAAATAATAATCAGCAGATTTCTGTGGCTTTGGAAAAAGAAACGCAAAACTTTAAACAGCATGTGACTTCTGGTGTGGATAATAATAAGTTGCTAGAGCGAAATGTAGATAGTGTTGCGCTTGAATATAGATTAGATCCATCTGATGCTATTACATTAGCTGCCAGTGCAAGGCATGAGGACAATGACTCTTTTGAAAATGCGACAACCGGTCGGTTAGAGGCTGTTTATCGTCAATTTGATAACCTTAAATGGCGAGCAGCATGGGGTACAGCGGTTAAAAATCCGACTTACACTGAACTATATGGTAACTACGCAAGTTTTGAAGCAAATGAGTTCCTGATTCCAGAAAAATCTAATAGCTGGGAATTAGGTGTTGATGCCGGTCTGCTAGACAACCGCATGCAATTATCAGCTACTTATTTTAATTCCAAGCTTGAAAACGAAATTGGTACTGATTGGGGTAACTGCGATGAATATTGGGTTTGTCCCCTTTTCAATAACACTCAAAAAAGCAATAGAAAGGGCCTTGAGCTATCGTCGTCTTTTGTAGTTAGTGATGTGATGCAGGCTTCGGCTGCCTATACCTACACCGATAGTAAAGACGGTTCAGGTACAGATGAAGGTCGTCGCCCGAAAGATATAGCAAGTTTAAATATCTCATGGCAGCCGCGCACTAATGCCAACGTTAACTTAAATATTCAATATAATGGAGAGCAATTTGGTTGGAATCCAACTGATGAATATACATTAGTTGATTTAAGTACCAATGTTAGTGTTACTAATGATTTGGATGTGTATCTGAATCTGAATAATCTTTTTGATGAAGACTATCAAGATGTAGCAGGTTATGAAACCCTTGGCTTTGGATTAAGCGCCGGCTTCCGTTACAAATTAAAGTAATAAAAGGTTCACCCTATGACAGACATGACAGCGCAAAAAGAAAAGTCCCATCAAAAGAAGATGGAAAAACTCAAAGAGAATATAGATGCCTCTATTGAGTCTGCTTCTTTAGAACGTGGAGTGTGTATTTTACTGACCGGTAATGGCAAGGGTAAAACCAGTTCTGCCTTCGGTATGGTAATGCGCGCGCTAGGTTATGGGCACAAAGTCGCTGTAGTGCAGTTTATTAAGGGTGAGCAACTTTCTGGTGAAGAACTTTATCTGCGGGATCAATGCCCGCAGGTAAAGTTTTATCAGATGGGTACCGGTTTTACTTGGGATACTCAGGATCGTTCAGGGGATATTGCTGCGGCAGAAAAAACCTGGGCAGTGGCTGAAGAAGCTCTGGCTGATAAGCAGTATGACTTGGTTGTTTTGGATGAACTAACCTATATGCTGAGTTTTAAATACCTCGATAAACAGCGTGTTTTAAATGCCTTACAGAATCGTCCCTTTGAGCAATCACTAGTGGTTACTGGCCGCGGTGGTGGTAGTGAGCTAGCAGAGTTGGCTGATACGGTATCTGAAGTTAAAGAAATTAAGCATGCCTATAATGAAGGCGTTATGGCTCGAAAGGGTGTGGATTTCTAGTTGCGTTATCTGTCTGCCGCCAGGTTAATCTGGTGTCTGGCATTTTTGCTGCCAGTGGTGGCGTTTGTCTCCCTATCTGTGGGGACGGTTAACTTTTCATTTTTTCAAATCATTGAAACGGTCTTGCTTTCAATGGGTGGACATTCTGAGCCATCGCAAATTCAAAGTATTATTATGGAAATTCGCTTACCACGGCTTATTCTAGCCCTGTTGGTGGGTGCTGTTCTGGCGATTTTGGGCGCTGTTATGCAGGGCTTATTTCGTAACCCATTGGCTGACCCGTCGCTTATTGGTGTGTCGGGTGGTGCTTCAGTGGGTGCTAGTATTGTGATTGTTACCGCGGGTGGGGCTATGCTTTCACCCTTAGCCGGACTGTCAATGGTTGCCTTGGGTGCATTTATTGGCGGAGTTATTACTACATTGGTGGTGTATCGGGTGGCAACTTCTAGTTTGGGCACCTCTGTGACTACGATGTTATTGGCGGGCATTGCCATTGGTGCTATTGCCGGCGCTTTTAATAGCCTGTTAAGTTATTTTTCTGACAATCAAATGTTGCGCCAAATTAGCGTTTGGCAGATGGGTAACCTTGGCGGAGCTAACTGGCAAAAAGCCAGCCTTATGGCAGCAGTGTCGTTAATTATTTTTTCTCTTTTACCCGGTCATGCAAAATCATTGAATGCATTTTTGCTGGGTGAATCTGAGGCGCGTCATTTGGGTATTGATGTCCAGCGCATAAAACGACAATTAATTTTCTTAACCGCATTGGGTGTTGGGGTTAGTGTGGCCCTTGCGGGCTTAATTGGTTTTGTCGGCTTGGTAATTCCCCATATGGTGAGATTGTTGATTGGCCCTGACCACCGCGCCCTATTGCCCGCATCTGCTTTGGCGGGGGCTAGCTTATTGTTGATTGCTGATAGCATCGCGCGAGTGGTGGTATTGCCCGCAGAACTGCCCACGGGCATTTTGACCGCATTACTAGGTGCGCCATTTTTTGTGGTGCTATTGCTTAAGCAGCGAGGGGAGATTTAGCTATGTCGATTGTCGCTAATGATCTTTCTTTGCACCTTTCGGGTTTTGACTTACTGCGTAATATTGATCTTACAATTGAGGCGGGCAAGGTCAATGTTTTGGTAGGCCCCAATGGCGCAGGCAAGTCGAGCTTGTTGCGTGTGTTAACCGGTGAAATTAAGCCCTCCAAAGGCGATGTGCTGATTAACCAGCAACCATTAAATGATTGGTCGATGCAGGATAGAGCCAATCTATTGGCGGTATTGCCCCAGCACAGCGAGCTTAATTTTCCATTTACTGCCGCCGAAGTGGTTGGGCTAGGGCGCATTCCCCATAAAACAGGTTTTGCCAAAGATCAGGCAATTATTGCCGAGGCGTTGGCGCTAGTTGATGCCAGTTATTTACAGCGCAGGCTTTACACTCAGATGTCGGGGGGTGAAAAACAGCGGGTTCAATTAGCGAGAGTATTGGCGCAAATTTGGCAGCCCAGCGACCTAGGCGAACAGTTTTTAGTACTGGATGAGCCTACCGCGGCCTTTGACTTATCTCATCAGCAGTTAACCCTAAGTATTGTTAAGCAGTTAGCTGACCGTGGTGTTGGTGTGCTTATGGTGCTTCACGATTTAAATTTGGCGGCGCGCTGTGCTGATAATCTGGTGGTGGTTAATGGTGGCACCATTGAGGCATCGGGAACCCCAGAAAAAGTGCTCACTAAAGAATTAATTCATCAGGTGTTTGATGTGCAGTCAGTGATTGCTGAGCATCCTGTGGCGAAAACACCGCTGGTAATTACCTGATGTTTTATCGATACCTATTATTAGTAGGCTTATTGGCCTGCTGTCAGGCCCATGCCGCTATTGAAGTGATCGATGATAATGGTGACAAACTTAGCTTAAATTCTGCGGCTAATCGCATTATCAGCCTTTCCCCTAATACCACCGAAATATTATTCCATATTGGTGCAGGCAATAAGATTGTCGGTGCCGATGAATATAGTAATTACCCTCCCGCGGCTAACGACATTATTCGGGTGAATAATCATGCGGCGGCTAACTATGAATTAATTATTTCCCTCAAGCCGGATTTAGTTATTGCCTGGCAATCAGGCAATGGTGAAAAAATTATTGCTCGATTAAGAGAGTTGGGCTTGCCGGTTTTTGTGGTTGAGACTCAGTCGATGGCAGATATTCCGTCCCTTTATAAACGCCTAGGGAAGCTCTCTGGCCATTCAAAACAGGCGGATCAGCAGGCAGATATTTTTGCTGATAAATTACAGCAGTTGCATCAATCCTTTGCTTCTAGAGCAGAGATAAGAACCTTTTATCAAATTTGGAATGACCCGTTAATGACACTTAATGGGGAGCATATTCTGACCGATATTATCGAGCTCTGTGGAGGAGTTAATGTATTTGAAGATTCCGTGGCGCTAGTGCCCTATGTCAATATGGAGTCGGTTCTAGCTAAGGACCCGCAGGTGATTATTTCCGGCGGTGCTAATCAGAATGATTTGTGGAATCTGGGTATTTGGCAGAAGTGGTCAGGTCTTAGTGCGGTGAAAAACAAACAAATCTATTCAATACCCTCGGATCTTTTGCAGCGCCATTCTGATCGCATCTTACAGGGCGCGGAATTGGTCTGTCAGCATCTAGAGCAGGCGCGCTCTGCTACTAAATTAGTTTCTAATAAAATAGCCCCTAAGATTTAAGGTATCTAAGTAAAACCCCTAGACATAAAAAAGCCGCTA
>JABBBH010000016.1:169781-180347 GCA_018607525.1 SAR92 clade bacterium | reverse complement strand
TAGACATAAAAAAGCCGCTAACTAAGTTAGCGGCTTTGAGTGCCCAATATATTTTTTATTTTTTAATGGGCCGCGTTGTTACATTCGTTTTTTTCTTATTTTTATAGGTCATACCCCTTCTCATCGTGCTCTACAAGATCAACGCCCTGTAGTTCCTGCTCTTCATCTACCCGTAATACTAACAGTTTATCGACAAGTTTCAAGAGTAAATAAGTAATGATTGCAGTATAGGCAAAAGTTGCCACAACACCCACGATTTGAACCTGAACTTGGCTCGACATTGTCATGCCTTCATTGAAGCCTTGACCACTAAATACGCCTAAAGCGTCAGATGCAAAAACACCCGCAAGAATAGTACCTAAGATACCGCCCACGCCGTGAACAGGGAATACATCAAGAGAATCATCGATTTTGAATTTCTGCTTAATCGCTTGAGTCGCGTAGTAACAAACGATACCAGCACTAAAGCCGATAACTAGTGCGCCACCTGGGCCAACAAAGCCAGAAGCTGGGGTGATGGTACCAAGACCTGCAACCATACCAGTTACAATACCCAGTACAGAAGGCTTACCATGTCTGATCCATTCCATCATCATCCAGGCTAATGAACCTGTTGCTGCTGAAATATGAGTCACAAGAATGGCCATCCCTGCATCGCCGTTTGCTGCTAAGGCAGAACCGCCGTTAAAACCAAACCAACCTACCCAAAGCATACCAGCACCAGTTACGGTCATAGTAAGATTGTGTGGAGGCATTGCCTGTGTTGGAAAGCCTTTACGGTTACCAATAACCAGTGCTGCAACCAGTGCACCAACACCTGCTGTGATGTGAACTACAGTACCACCAGCGAAATCTAGAAGACCCATTTCGCCTAACCAACCGCCGCCCCAGACCCAATGAGTAATGGGCGCATAAACAGCGACTAACCAAAGGCCACTGAATACTAGCATAGCGCTAAAACGCATTCTTTCGGCAAAGGCACCCACAATAAGAGCTGGAGTAATCACCGCAAATGTCATTTGGAACATGGCAAATACCGATTCTGGAATATCACCAGCCATAGAACCTTCGGTGATGTTACCCATAAGAATATTATCTAGGTTACCGAAATAGGCATTGAAAGATCCGCCATCGCCAAAGGCAATACTGTAACCAAATGCCAGCCAAATAATTGAGGCTAGACAGGTAATAGCGAAACACTGCATTAAAACGGATAAAACGTTCTTAGAGCGAACCAAGCCGGCATAAAAAAGTGATAAGCCTGGAATGGTCATAAACAGAACCAAGGCGGTTGAAGTCATGATCCAAGATGTGTTGGCACCATTAAGCTCTTGCCCAAATGCCTGAGCGGATAATAAAGTTAATAGTAATGCGATCGCACCTCGTTGGAGGTTGCTAGACTGTAGAAACATTGTTATTCCTCTGTATGTACAGCACCAAAGTAGTGCTATTTATAATATTTAGTTCACTAAACGCACTATAACAGTGCTTTTAGGTGGTCTGTAAGCTACATATAACCACTTAACTGTAATTTAAAGCAATTTTTGTGCCAAAAAAGAGCATTTTTTAGAGTAAGAATAATTTTAGTCAGAGCGCCTAGCACCAAACAGGTGCTAGACGTGGTATTTCAGTGATTGGATAAGCTTTTTTTAACAAGAAAAACACAGCAATTAATTTTTTAATGATTTGTGTCTTACACGTTGGGGCTGCGCATTTGCACCCTCACGTTTAATTAAATCCTCATGGTAATCGGTGTAGTTGCCCTCAAAGAAGGTGACATCGCCACTGTCCTCATAGGCCAAGATATGCGTGGAAACGCGGTCGAGGAACCAGCGATCGTGGGAAATAACTAATACACAGCCGGGAAAGGATAGAATAGCTTCTTCAAGAGCTCGCAAGGTTTCGATATCGAGGTCGTTGGAGGGTTCATCTAAGAGAAGTACATTAGCGCCCTGTTTTAAGGTATTGGCAAGATGAAGTCGACCACGCTCACCACCAGAAAGTTCTCCTACACGTTTTTGCTGATCGGTACCCTTAAAGTTAAAGCGACCTACATAGGCTCTTGAAGAGACCTCGTAATTGTTGCCAATTTTTAAAGTATCCAGTCCGCCAGAGATGGCTTCCCACACGCTATGATTATCATTGAGCGCATCACGGGTCTGCTCTACATAGGCCACCTTAACCGTTTCACCCAAGTCAATGGAACCGCTATCAGGTGTTTCAGTGCCAGCAATCATGCGAAATAATGTCGATTTACCCGCACCATTGCCGCCAATAATACCGACAATAGCCCCCTTGGGAACGGAAAGGGAAAGATCTTCAATAAGAACCTTATCATTGTAGGATTTACAAACCTTATTGATCTCTATGACCTTATCGCCCAGTCTTTGACCCGGTGCTATATAGATCTCATTGGTTTCATTGCGAGTTTGAAAGTCCTGTGCATTCAGCTCTTCAAAGCGAGCAAGACGCGCCTTACTTTTTGCCTGTCGCCCTTTAGGGTTCTGTCGCACCCATTCTAATTCTTGTTTGAGTGCGCGCTGGCGTGAAACTTCCTGCTTGGCCTCAGTTTCAAGACGTTTTTCCTTATTTTCAAGCCAGGTAGAATAATTACCTTCATGGGGAATACCGTGGCCGCGATCAAGTTCTAAAATCCAGCCAGCAACGTTATCCAAGAAATAGCGATCGTGAGTAACAGCAACCACGGTACCTGAAAAGTTTTCGAGAAATTTTTCTAGCCAGAAAACTGATTCAGCATCTAGGTGGTTGGTGGGCTCATCGAGAAGCAGCATATCGGGGCGCGAAAGCAGTAAGCGGCAAAGGGCAACACGGCGTTTTTCACCACCGGATAAATTATCAATATTGGCATCCCAGGGGGGGAGGCGAAGGGCATCAGCAGCAACATCTAGGGTGTGTTCTAGATTATGTGCATCCCAGGCATCAATCACCGATTCAAAATTAGCCTGTTTCTTGGCTAGAGCATCAAAGTCGGCATCGGGTTCGGCGTAATCAATATACACCTGTTCGAGCCCTTTGAGTGCATCCATAGCTTCACGCATACCGTCTTCAACATTACCGCGTACATCTTTAGCGCTATCAAGCTGAGGTTCTTGCGGCAGATAGCCAATATTTATATCTGCCATGGCTCTCGCTTCACCCAGGATATCGTTATCTAAGCCCGCCATGATTTTTAGCAATGTGGATTTACCCGAGCCATTTAAGCCTAAAACACCAATTTTGGCGCCGGGGAAAAAGGACAGAGAAATATCTTTAAGGATTTCACGTTTGGGTGGAACAACTTTGCCCACCTGATTCATTGTGTATACGTATTGAGCCATAAATTTGTTATCAACTTGTTTTGTAATGTGTGGGGTGCAGATAACGACTGTAAAATTATAATTTAATCAAAAATGCCGCTAAATCTACCGAATATGCGGCAATTTTATATCAAAAATGCTCGAATTGGTTATTTGAATAAAGGTTTTTTTTCATTGTTTATCGTGATAGGGTGGGTTCGTGTCGAAAAAGGCATACATATGTAAAATAATTAAATTAATAAAAAATATATGGGGTAACAACATGAGTGCATTAAAAATAGTACGTCTATTATCAATTGCAGTTGCAGTAGTTGGCGCTTTCACCGCGATTCCCGAAGCAGCGCTAGTCATGGCCGTTTTAGGTTTAGTTGGTGGTTACATGGCAGATGAAGCAGATAAAAGCAATAGAACCTATTTCCTTGTATTCGCAGTAGCATTAGGCACAGTGTCTGGCGCGGCTGCAGCATTACCAGTAATAGGTGGTCCAATCAGTGATATTATGGCAAATCTAAGCACGATCGTTAATGCAGCAGCTCTTGCTGTAATCCTTAATGCTATTAAGGATAGAGCATCTGAGTAATTAGTTGTTACACTCAGAAAAACCCCGCGCTTCTGGCGCGGGTTTTTTTTGCCTATAGGTTTTAGCGAGCAATCTTTTAACGCTCAATCTTTTCAAAAGTCATACCCGCTGAATCGGTCAGTCGTGTGATTAATTTGTCACCCATAGCGGTGGCCGGGGTCCAAAAACCTCCGGGAAGATCCGTTTTACTAATATCGTAAGCCATACAGAGACCTGACTGAACAAGCATTTTAGCGGTACAGCCATACCCTGGATCCCTATCTCCAGTAACCTTAACCATCAGTGATTTTTGATCCTTTTTACCTATGATGCGAAGATCAAAAAAGCCCTTTTGTTGCTGTTGTGGGCTGGGGCCTTCGCCTGGCTTTGGTAGAACAAACTGCTGAATTAAATAACGTAAAAATCTATATTTTGTGGCAATTGCAAAGCCGCCCAAACTCAGCGTGATAACTGCGGCGCGCAGATAACCTTTTAAACCCTTGCCGGTTAAGACAGCTTCGCCATAAATTAAGTGACCTGTGGTGCTATCTTGTTTTAGGCTGTTTGTCCTCAGGACAATGCGACTATTAATAGCTTCCATAATAAAGGGCGCAGACCAAGCCTTAAAATCAGGATCATAGGTGGGTTTTATAATGCGCGGCTGTCTTGCACTTTTTATGTCAGATTGGCGGCAAAGTACATGAGGGTTGCCCATATTGCGACGCAGTGAGGGGTCTTTTTTGGCGGCTTTGGCCATTTCAATACCGCTGGCAACTGTGCCGCCAGATACACCACCTTTCATGGCCTTAACTCTTAATTTCACATGATTAAAACTATGACCATTTTCTTGTTGGCTAACTTGTTGTAGAAAATGAACACCAAGATCAGAAGGTATGGAGTCAAAGCCACAGCAGTTGATTATTCTTGCTCCCGACTTTTGGGCCGCAAGCTCATGCTTGTCGAGCATTTTTTTGATCCAGTAGGCTTCACCAGTGAGGTCACAGTAATCTATGCCCTGTGAAACACAGGCTTTAATTAGGGGTTCACCATACAGGGCATAGGGCCCTACCGTCGAAAGAATGACCCGAGTTTGTTGGCACAGGCGATTAAGGCTGTCAGTATCGGCGCTATCAGCTATCAATACGGGTATTGCATCGGCATCGGGACCTAACGCAGCTTTGACCTGATTTAATTTTTTTTCTGAACGCCCAGCGATTGCCCATTTAATATTACTGTCTAGTCCAATATGCTCGTAGAGATATTTTGTAGTTATTTGTCCTACAAAACTGGTTGCACCGAATAAAATTATGTCGAGAGATTTGTCATCCATTGGTAAGATCCTTGTGAATAGACCAACTGTTATTATTATCACCCATTAATTAGGGATTATTTAGATGTTACCCATTTTATATTCTTTTAGGCGTTGCCCTTACGCAATTCGAGCGCGTATGGCGATTGCTTATGCCAGTATAAACCTAGAGGTACGAGAAGTCTCATTGGCTAATAAGCCCTCAGAGATGACGCATATATCACCTAAGGGAACTGTGCCGGTTTTACAGCTGGATAATCGAATTATTGATGAAAGTATCGAGGTAATGGCTTGGGCTCTTGAGCAGTCAGACCCGGATAACTGGCTTGCATTGGATTTAGAGCAACAGCAACAGACACTTATTGAGGAAAATGATAATTCATTTAAAGCTTGGCTCGATAAGTATAAATATTGGGATCGGTTTCCTGAACAGTCACAGGAAGCTTACCGCGGTCAGGCCGAAAAATTTATTTCTAAATTAGATAAAAATCTTACCGAACATCACTATTTATTGGGCAATAAAATATGTGTAGCAGATATGGCTATCTTCCCTTTTATAAGGCAATTTGCTTTTGTGGATAAGGATTGGTTCGATCAGACGAATCATTTGGGGCTTCAGCGATGGTTGAGCGAAATTTTAGACTCACCGCTTTTTACTCAGGTCATGAAAAAGCACAGTGTTTGGCAATCTCCTATGGATTCTATAGCGTAGGTTTTTAACCCGCGATCCTGCCTTTAGGCTACACTAGAGGCAATTTTTGAAGACTTCGAATAATCGCGGTCATAGACAGGTTTGAGTATGTTTAGATTTTTTGAGCGATTAGTTAACCCCTTTCCAGAAGACCTTCCCAGGCAACCGCCCAAGGGTATTTATCAGTTCTGTCGTTATTACACTGCCGGATTAGAGCCATGGTTGTTGCTTATGGCTGTGCTTACCGCATTGGTGGCTATCGCGGAGGCCTCATTATTTGGTGTTTTGGGAAAAGTCGTGGACTGGCTTGTCGCCAGCGATCCGCAAACCTTTGTTGAGGATTCATGGGTATCTATTATAACCATGTCCATTCTAATTCTAGTTGTGATCCCCATTTTGGCTTCTCTTCATTCCTTGGTGGTGCATCAAACATTAATGGGAAACTTCCCAATGTCGGTGCGCTGGATGGCACATCGTTACCTGCTGAATCAGAGCTATGGGTTCTTTCAGAATGAATTTAGCGGGCGCATAGCAACTAAGGTCATGCAGACCGCTCTGGCAGTTCGTGAAGCCGTCATGAAATTGCTGGACGTGATTTTGTTTGTGACTGTCTATGTTATTACTACCTTAATTCTAGTGGCCAGTGCTGATTTTAGGCTTTGTTTGCCGCTACTGGTTTGGCTGGTTCTATACATTGCACTGCAAATGTTCTTTGTGCCCAAGCTAAAAAATATCTCTCAGATTCAGGCAAACTCAAGATCAACTATGACAGGACGAATTGTTGATAGTTACACCAATATCGTCACCCTAAAATTATTTTCACATTCCAGTCGTGAATCCCAATACGTTAAAGAGGGCATGACAGAGTTTTTAGATACCGTTCATCCGCAGATGCGCCTAGTGACGGGTTTAAACATCTGCTTGTGGATTATCAATATGATGTTGGTATTTAGTACTTTGGCTTTAGGGATTTACCTATGGATTGAGGCATCAATTACTGCTGGGGCTATCGCGGTGGTGATTAGTTTAGCCTTGAGGCTATCAGGTATGTCTCATTGGATTGTCTGGGAAATTGGCAATTTATTTGAAAACCTTGGCACGGTTCAAGATGGCATTAACACCTTGTCAGTTCCTCAGGTAGTTTTAGATGAAGAGGATGCGCCAGAGATTAAGGTCACTGCGGGGAAAATTGAGTTTAACCAGGTTAAGTTTAGTTATTTAAATCATGAAAATATTAAAACTAAACCGGTGTTTGATGATTTATCCCTAACCATGAGTGCCGGCGAGCGCGTAGGTATTGTGGGAAGGAGTGGCGCAGGCAAGTCTACTTTAATTAATTTACTGCTGCGTTTTTATGATATCCAAAGTGGCAGTATTTCAATTGATGATCAGGTGATTAAAAAAGTACAGCAAGAAAGCTTGAGACAGAATATTGCTGTGGTAACTCAAGACACCTCGTTACTGCACCGATCGGTAAGAGAAAATATTTTATTTGGTCGTCCCGATGCCACAGAAGAGGAAATGATTGAGGCGGCTAAGAACGCAGAAGCCCATGAATTTATTCTTGAGCTTAAAGATATTGAGGGAAGAGTCGGTTATGACGCTCATGTGGGTGAGCGAGGTGTCTCTTTGTCGGGTGGACAGCGTCAACGAGTCGCAATTGCTAGAGTGATCTTAAAAGATGCTCCTATTTTGATTATGGATGAGGCAACATCGGCATTGGATTCTGAAATTGAATCAGCTATTCAAAAGAGTTTGTATCAACTCATGGATGGCAAAACGGTTATTGCCATCGCGCATAGGTTATCCACTATAGCCGCCATGGATAGACTTATCGTTTTTGATCAGGGTGAAATAATAGAACAGGGCACTCACAAGCAGCTGATGGAGGCACAGGGAGTTTATGCTCAGTTGTGGCATCATCAGTCAGGAGGTTTTTTAGGGTTGGAATAATTACATTCTAATTAAAACATTCTTTACTGGAGGAATGCCCCCTAGCTTGTTAGGATTAACCTCTAATTACTTGGCAAATAATAAGAAAGTCTAATGAAAGATTTAGTTGCACAGGTTGGCAATTTTGTTCGTTCATTTAATCACCGATTCGGCTCGGAAAAGACCCCGACGCCCACTATCTCTGAGCAATCCTTTGATCTTACAGTCAATGAAAAACAACAGTCCATTGTGGCTGAGGCTGTTGCCATCGTAGGCCAGTTAAACTGCCAAGATGACCTAAGTCTTGAGGGTCAATTTAAAGGCAGTATCCAAGCTGCGGAATATACAGTTGTGATCGGTTCTAATGGGCTCGCCGATGGTGATATTACCGCTAAAAACTTATTGGTTAAGGGTAAGGTAGTTGGTGAGATCAGGGTGGCTGATAGAATCATTATTGCAAAAACAGGAACCATTGTCGGCAATCTGCAAGCCGCTAGAGTTGAGTTAGAAAATGGTGCGAAATATAAGGGGATAATAGAAATTGACCCTATTGAGCAAGAAGCGGCTGCTACCGACTCTGCGAGTGATACTAGCATTGAAGAATCGGCATCTTCGGTTTCTGCTGCCTCTGCTATGGAGCCCAGTTAATGAATCAGCCCCAAGCTAGCGTTGAAAATACGCTAATTTCCTCATCGCTTTTGGCACCATTATTTAGTCAAATAACCGATGACAAACGCCTTAAAATTTTAGATATGGGTATGGCGACACCGGATACAGTGAGTTTTTTTGGTCAAACTAAAAGCCGATTGCAGTTTTGCGGGCTGATAGACTCACAGCTGGACCAGTATAATGACCCCGAATATTCCCAAGCTGAGCGAGTGGCACTTTTTAAAAGTAGCCTTAATATACAGGCAGATGTTCAGTTTGATGTGATTTTATTTTGGGATATTTTTTGCTATCTGAGTGCGCCGGCAATGATTGCCCTGTTAGAGGTATTAGTCCCACATTTTCACAATCGAACCAGAGCCCATAGTATTGGCCAGTTGAATACGCGCCAGAAAATGGTATTTTCAGAGTATGGCATCAATAAAATTGATGCGCTTTATCACCAGCCAAATAATTCTCAGCAGCCCAAATTATATGCCCACACACGTCATGATTTTGCGAAATTATTAGGGTATCTGCGGGTGGATAGAAGTTGTTTATTATCGGGTAATCGGGTTGAAAATCTATTATTACTTAATCAAGAACTATAAATAATAACGGAGAACGGTCATGAAGCAGGCAATAATAGTTGGGGCAAGTTCTGGAATAGGCTATGAGTTAGCGGTTCAGCTAGCGGCAAAGGGCTACCAACTAGGGCTTGTTGCCAGACGCTTAGAAAAACTAGAGCAGCTTTCTAGTAGCCTTGCGGCGGAGCACTTTATTGCGCAGTCAGACGTATCTCAGGCTGAACAGGCACAGCAGCAGTTAACAGATCTCATTGAAAAAATGGGTAATGTTGAACTTATTATTCTCAACTCGGGGGTGGGCCAGCAGGAAAAGCAACTTGATTGGCCGATCGAGCGCGAGATGATAGACGTCAATATTCGTGGTTTTGCAGCGCTCACGGTGGTGGCCATGAATTATTTTCGTGAACGGGGCAATGGTCATCTGGTGGGAATTTCCTCTGTGGCGGCCCATATGTCCGGTGGTATGGCGCCGACTTATGCGGCTACTAAAGCTTTTGTATCAAGCTATTTTAATGGGATGCGCTCAAGAGCAGAATATTCAAAATTACCTATCACCGTGACCACCGTAGAACCTGGTTTTGTGGATACGCCCATGGTGCAGGGTAGTCCTATTTGGACGTCCACAGTTGAAAAGGCGGTGTCCCAATTAGTCACCGGAATTCTCAATAAAAAGGGACATATTTATATCACTAAGCGCTGGCGTTATGTGGCTTGGCTACTAAATATCATGCCCAAATGGTTAATGCGTCGACTGTTTTAACAGGCAGTCGATGGTTTGAGAAAACAGCCCGTTACTCTTTATAGCTAGGATCAATTTTTGCGATCACTCGGGTTAGCGCATCAAATTCTAAGCCCCCGGCAGGTCCACCCATAGCTTGTAAATTCAAAAGCTGTGCAGTTTTGGCAAGCACCTCATCATTAATAGGAATAGAGGTTTTGCCGCTAGCATCAGTAGCCACCTGAACTTCACAAGCGCGCTGTAAACCCCACATTGTTTGAAAGGCCTCGGGAATGGATCGTCCGCCAACTAATAACCCATGATTGCGCAGGATTAAGATATTTTTATCGGCGAGACTTTTAACGAGCCTAGGCTTTTCGTCATCCATCACCGTAATGCCTTCAAAATCATGATAGGCAATGCGATTATTAAGCAGAGCAGAGTAAAAATTATCGGTTCTAAGACCCTCTTGAGAACAGGCGACTGCCATGCCCTCAGTAGTATGGGTATGCGCTATGCAGTGGATGTCTGGTCGCGCGGCATGAATTGCCGTATGAATAACCAAGCCGGCTGGATTGACTGCATAGGGGCTGTCATCAACTTTATTACCCTGAATATCAACTTTGACTAGATTAGATGCCTTAACTTCTGTGTAGTGCAAGCCATAGGGATTAATTAAAAAGTGCTCATCATCACCGGGAATTTTCACCGTGATATGGTTGTAGATCATTTCTGACCAACCCATATAATCAAAGATTCTATAGCAAGCAGCTAACTGTATTCTTAATTCAGTTTCGGTTGCAGTCAT